>CBKYSX010000168.1:0-7678 GCA_966690745.1 uncultured Ardenticatenales bacterium | reverse complement strand
GTGTACTGATTGGTGGTGGTGGCTCTATTAATCTGACCGAAACGGCAGATGCCTTTTATGGTGTGAATACCTTTGAAATTCTGCTGGATGGCAGTCGGGTTGTCTATGAGTATAAAGCCAATGAATCTGCCTTTCCGCGCCTGGAAACCTCAACCTTAGGCGGGGGGGTACGGGCAACCCTCTATCAACCGACTGCCGGGGACGACCCTCTGGGCTTTTTCCGAACCAGTCGGGATAGCGCGTGGGTTTTTTATCAAACCGGACAGGATGTATACGGAGATCTTTATACCGTCCCTGCAGGGGGTGGTAGTTCCATCCGTCATGGAGTCGGACGATTTCAGGCAACCACTCCCGATAGTGGCCGCCTGCTCTATACCAGCGTAACGGGCGACAATCAACAGACGGATTTGTTCAGTGCTCAAATTTTCGGTGGAGGGGAGAGGGACTTGTCAGGAATGGAAGGAACCGGTCATGTTGTGGATACCGTGGTAAGTTCCGATGGGAGCCGCATTGTCTTTCGGGTGCAGATAGATGGTCAGTATGACTTGCGCGTCAGTGACGGCTTGCCCGCGCAACCTCCTGCAACTGTTACACCGACGGTGACGATGACTCCGACTCTAGACCCTACGATCTCACCAACCCCGACCACGAATCCCACCCTGTCCCCAACGCCGACTGTACCGTCTACCCCATTACTCAATCTCTATCTGCCTATGACTCAAAAGTCTTAACCGGTGCAACGGGGCGATTCGCATGATCGCCCCGTTTTTTTGTTTCTTTATAGACGTAGTTCCCAAGTATACAGAGGTCGTTATGGATGAGGTATCCCATCAATCGTATTATGCAACCTTCACAACATCGGCGGTACAGGTGAAACCGGGGGACTCCATTGTGCTACGCTGGAAAGTAGTAGGTGTGGATGCCCCTATTTCCAGCACCCATTTTGTCAGTGGCGTCAATACCGAACTGTGTATGATTGAAAATGTCGCCGCGCAAGGGGAACGGGAGGTGATTTTTGCCCATCAGGGAACCTTTGCCTTTTGTCTCAATGCAACCTTTGGGAACGGGGCAAAATGTGTGAAGGAAGTGAGGATCGTGGTAGAGGATGGCGCATAAACGCGGCTCTAAAGAAATACGCTTTTTCGCTCCCTTTTTATAAGAACAATTTTGGTAGGTTCATCGCTACGCGCATGTGCTATGCAAACATCAGGCAACAGCGGGCGGGTGTGCGCTCTATAAGGGTAAATACACCATTCCGACCACCCGCCCCTACAGCCCTGTGCGTTATGTTTGATTAAAAGATGTGGGTAATCCTTAGCCCTTCCAGGGTAGGGGATGGGTTATCGTTCCCACGCATTGATTAGTACTATCGCCCACTATTCCTCTTTATGAAGGAGATGGATGGTGGGGCGGCTTCCGAAAAGGCTGATTTGAAAGGAATCGGTCAGGGTTAGGGTTGGATGTTGTTGTACCGCGCCTTGAAGCAGTTCAATCTGGTCGGTAAGGATGACTACCCGCCCGCCCACCTCCAAAGCCTTCTCGATCACCCGTACCACACCCTTATACAATTCTGCCAAATCATCATCAGGAGCCACCTGTTTGCCCCAGGGCAGGTTCGTGACCACAGCGTTGATGGTTGCTGGGGGGAAAGGCATCAGCCGCGCATCCCCTTCGACCAACAAAACGGTGCGTTCGTTCTGTACCTTTTGGACATGAAGTGCCGCGCTTACCGATTCGACAGGTGCGACCTCTACGGGAAGTTCGGCGGCTTCGCAATTATGGCGGGCGGCTTCGATGGCATCAGGGTTTATATCTACTCCGATGAGTACGCCTTCGGTTATCAGCGATGCCGCTTCGGTGAGAATGGTTCCCGCGCCACAGGTGGGGTCTAACAAAATATCGCCGGGATGTAATTCCGCCAGCATACAGAGTGCATAAGCAACCGGGGCTTTGAGCGACCCCGGACGACTGGCGATTTTATAAGGACGGCGATGTAGGGGAACAGCCCCTAAGCGAATTCCCACCAACGCCCAATCCTCTTCAATCAATACCCGCAATTCAATTTCCCGTAGCGGTTCTTCGTCAGGGCGGTTGGGGATGTAATGCCATCCTACCGTATCCGCCAATGCTATCTGTATCGCCTCTTCCACATCATAACGGGAATAATTCCGTTTCCCCAGATGACTGGCGGTAATCCCGTAGGTGGGCGGCGCGGCGATGGTACGAACAGTTGCTATCGCTTTAAGGGCAGGGTCAAAATTAACATCGGCTAATGCTTGAAAGTGCGTGAGGCTGGCGCGGGGGCGGTCAAAGCCTTCCAAGCGCGTGATAAAGAGATAGACATCATCTACACTTTTCAGAGCAAGGAGGGTAGCGGGCGAACCGTCATACGTAAAATCAATCCGGCGATGCCCGAACCCTACCAACACCGCACCCGTTTGTTCAATCTCCCGCCACGCCACCGCTTCCAACCCTGCCGTGACTCTTGCAAAATAGTGCATGGATAATAATCTCCCTATTCAAAAGCAGTTGACATAATGGGTGAAAACATCCAGTCGCCACTCTTACCGATCACCACTCGTACCACGCCCAAATTGGGAATAGAAATTCCGAGGATGAAGTGATGGAGGCTTTCCATCGCTTGCAGGGTGGGGGCAGGTTGCCCCGTCAGGGTATACCAGAGCATGGCTCGGATAAACATTACGTGGGAAACCAGAACAATCTTGGTGGCATCGGTCTGGTTTAACTGCGCCCTCACACGTTGTAAACGGTTCAGATACTCCGCAAAGGATTCTGCGCCATCCCCATCGCTGTAGTGTGGGTCGCCGCGATTCCAATAGGCTTCGGCAAGCGGAATCAGAGTTTCCTCGGTGAGGGTGGCAAAGCGTTCGGGAACCATCCAGTTAAATTCATGCACTGCCCACGTTTCCATTTGAGCGGTGGGGAAACGTTGGTGCAACGGGTAAAGGGTGGCGCGGGCACGTTCCGTATCAGAACAGATCAAAAGGTTGGGAATGATAGGGAAGTGCTGTGCAAACTGCTCTGCCGCCTTTATCCCTGCCGCGCTCAAAGAGACACCGCTACGGGAGGAAATGGGTTGCCTGGTATTGAACTCCGTTTCGGCATGGCGCACGAAATAAATGGTTTTCATGCTACGCTTGCTTTACCCATTCCAACATCATAAAGAAGGGGAAACGGTGATAACGGTCGGCATAAGGAATGGCGGCGTGGGTTTGCTGGAGTGTGGGCGCAAGGGCTTCCGGTACGCGCACATCGCGCAGGGTACGGAGCAGAAAGCCCTGCGCCCGAAAGGCATTCATATACTCTTCCATTGTGCGATGATAATAATAAACTGCGACCCCCTCTTTCGCCATGTTATAGAGCGTGGCTTGCCCGGAATCAAAATAATTTGCCACTTTTTCCCGAATCACGGCGGAATAAGGGTTATTAATCGAAAAAACGGCGCGCCCGCCCTGCTTCAGGGCTTGCCCGATGGTGGCAATAAAGCCCTGATAATCCGGCACATCATTTAAGACCAGATTGCTGACCACTACATCAAACGCCCCGGTATATTCAGGCAGAGGGTGGCTTAAATCATGGGCGCGATAGGTAATCGAAGGGTGAGGATAGGTTTCCTGCGCCAATTCAATCGAACGCTCCGCCACATCTATTGCTGTCACCGTTGCGCCCCGTTCTGCCAATTGAATCGCCACGGTTCCCACGCCGCACCCGGCATCCAGCACCTTCAAGCCGCTTAGGTCCCCAACGGTTTCCAACAATTGTGGCACAACCAGATGATGATAAAAGGAAAATGGCTCCTGCTCCATCTCCCGCAAATAGCGGGCGTAGAATTCGGCAAACTCGTTATAGGTGTTTTGCTGATGGACGGTTTGGGTCAAGATTGCACCTGACGGGGAGGATAGTTGTATTGATAGAATCCCCGTAAACCGCAATTTTACCGCAACAATCCAATTGAGCCATCACAAACGTTTATTTAGAATGGATATATATTTCTGAAAGGGGAAAACGACCCGCCCACCTACACCTACCCCTTGCCCCTCATTTTTTCAGGGAGCAACCCATGTTCAGCCAGCCCCCCTCTTTGCCGTTGCCGCTTCGCCCTGTTCTTTCGCGCCATGATATTTTCCGTTCCCACCTTACCGACATCCGCCACGGCTATCAGACATTGCTTGGCTCGATGACATGGGCAGAATGGCAAACCCCCGCCAAAACAAGTAAATGGACCGTGGGCGAGATGATGGTGCATCTTTATTTGCGGTTGGCAAGCATTCCCGCCGCTATTAACGGGATTCGAATGGGCAAAGGGTATATGAACATGCCCTTTTTTATGCGCGAGTACATCCAATTCTGGCATGTCAAAACCAATGCGGGGAAATGGACTCCGCGCAGTTTGAGTAGTGCTTACGAGGATGCCTATGGGCGGGCGGTGGAGGCATTAGAAGTGGTGGGGGAAGAGGAATGGTGGTTAAGTGCGGAAGTGTGGGGGGAGGGGGAAACTACAATTATCGGGTTATTTGAGAGCCAACCGGATTATTTTGCCTCTCACCTCTATGAAGTGCGGGTCGCATTGGGGCGGTGATCGCTTTTTCTACGGAAGACACAAAGAACAACACGTTATTGTCGTTCTTTGTAATTTTCTTATTTAGAACGTATGTACTAAAATATACACAGAACCAAAATCGGAGGGGACTGTCTTCTTTCTTCCCTCTTCTCTCTTTTTTTCGAGGTTCCTATGAGTGACATTGCACGAGCCGCCATTTATATTCAAGCCCCGCTTGAAACCGTATGGCAAACCATTACCCGACAGGAACATCAAGGCATCTGGTATGTGGCTCCCGGGCTTGCCTTTGGCTGGGAAGCCGGGGAACGTGTTGTCTGGGGGGTACCCAACGCGCCTGTAATTGAAGGGGTGATGTTGGAATGGAACCCTGCCAGTCGCTTTGTTCATACCTTCCGCTTTACCCGGTTTGACGAACCCGCCAGCCGCGTCGAATGGAATATTATGCCATTGGGCGAGGTGGTCTGGGTTGAAGTCAAACATCATTTCCCCGAAGAGGCATTGGAAACCCAAGCCATTATTACCGATGGTTGGGTCACGGTGCTGTCCCGCCTCAAAACCTATCTGGAAACAGGGTCGCCCATGCCCTGGCCCGAATGGGAAGAGAGTATTGAGGCGTAAGGAACAGTGTAAGCAAATTTATGAGAGTGTTGAAACCGGGTTTCTGCCGTGGAAAACCCGGTTTCTTTCATATCTCCACCATGCTGAAACCCATTTCTTATCCCCTTTGCCGGAACCGTATTTGCGAGTATCTACACTCTTAATCAAAATTTTCTGCTATTATGGAAGTGAGACTTGTGGGAGGATAAAACCCATGACACTTGCCGATATGGTGATTGAAGTTAAACAACTTTCGCGGGAAGAACAGCAACTTCTCCGTTCCGTGTTGGATGATATGTTGGAGCAACCCCGGAAGCCCCATCGTTCTTTGTTGGAATTAAGAGGTTTAGGAAAAGAACTGTGGGAAGGGGTAGATGCCCAAACCTATATCAATGCTTTACGCGAGGAATGGGATGAGCGTCCATGACTCATTTTAAAGATGCTTTTGAAGGGGTACATCTATTGGCGTTTGATAGTGCCCCCCTCATCTATTTGTAGAAGAACATCCGCAATATGTTGCGATAATGTAAGAGATATTTCAGCGTGTGGAAAATAGGGAAATACAGGGAGTTAGTAGTACCCTAACTCTCACTGAAGTTTTGACGGTTCCGATTCGTAAGGGTGATACTAAGGTTCAACAAGCCTACACCGATATTTTAACAAACCATCCTTATTTTAGTTTGATCCCGTTAAGTACCTCCATATGTGAACGAGCGGCACATCCTCGTGCGAATTACAACCTGAAAACTCCTGACGCATTGCAGATTGCCGTTGCAATAGAGGCGGAATGTGATGCTTTTCTGACAAATGACATAAAGCTACAAAAAGTTGTCGAAATAAAAGTATTGTTGGTAGGGGAAATAGAACTTACCTAAAGCAAAGGACTTTGCTTATTGTCCCCTTTACACACCCACCCCAAATTCGTATAATTGCGCCGTAAGGCGTAACTCGGACAGAGCCGACCTCTTCATGTTCGGCTCTTTTTATTACGCCGATAGTCGAATCATCAATTGTTTCTACTTGGATCAGACCTGGGGCATTCCATCGTCCTATGGCCTTCCAAGCCTTCATGATTCAATGTCGAACGGGCAACCCACGTCGAGCCATCTGGAAAAGGTGATCGCCGGGATA
This sequence comes from uncultured Ardenticatenales bacterium, assembly GCA_966690745.1. GTDB lineage: Bacteria > Chloroflexota > Anaerolineae > Ardenticatenales > Ardenticatenaceae > CBKYSX01. Next base: position 1,368 of record CBKYSX010000168.1, on the reverse strand, counting down.
CCCTTACTGGCGGACCTTCATCGCGGCGACGTAGTGATTTACGTACCGGAAGGCAACGGGCTGGTGCGGGTGCTTGCCCATGCCCAACCCCATTCCATGCCCTCGGTCTATGCCAACGGGATGGAAAAAGCCACCTTCGGCATCGACGAAGTTCCTGCGGTTGCCCTTGTACAGAAAGGGCAATTTGCCGCCCTCAGCCCCCGTGTGTCGGCGGGGCACCGCGCCCATATTGTTCAACACGCATTTGCCATTACCGACAGCCATCAACAACAGGTGGGCGTTCTCGCTATCGAAAAATCACTGGTGGAAGATGAACGCCACCGGATTCGTCGCCGCCCGTTCCGCCGTGCGCTACATGACTTGCGAGACCGTGTTTTGCGCGGAGAAACGGACGGATTGGAGCACTTGCCCCCCTTCCGCGAATCGGATGGCATTCTGGTGATTAATTCGGAGATGATTATCACCTACGTCAGTGGGGTCGGCAGTTATCTCTATCGTCGCATTGGATATTCGGCAGAATTGGCGGGGGTTCCGGTGGCGCAACAAACGCCTACCGATGCAACCCTGGCGGAACGGGCATTTCAAGAACTCAAATGTTTCGTAGATGAACGGTATGAAGGGGAGCGGATTTGGATTCGTACTGTTCTCCCGCTGATGGGTCCGCGCTGGCGGCTTTCCGACCAGTTGCTGGAACGAACAGGGTTACGGGGGGTTCATGCGGTGGGTCCAATGGATCGGCAGACGGTGATGATTATTATCCATGACGATACTTCCACCCGCCGCAAAGCACAGGAACAGATGGTGCGGACGGCGATGGTGCAAGAAATTCATCACCGCGTGAAGAATAATCTGCAAACAGTGGCTTCCCTGCTCCGGTTGCAAGCCCGCCGCGCCCCCAACGACGATACTAAAACTGCCCTCACCGAAGCCATGAACCGCATCCTTTCGATTGCGGTGGTACATGAATTTCTTTCACAGGCGGACAAAAGCATTAATTTGCGCGAGGTGGCACAACGAATTGTGCAACAGGTACAGGATGGGATTCTGAATCCCTCGCAAGACATTCGCCTGTCGGTGGATGGCGACCCGTTGTTCCTTCATGCCCAACAAACCACCTTTCTGGCATTGATTCTGAACGAACTCATTCTGAACGCGGTAGAACATGCTTTTACCGGGCAAGAACGGGGCGAAGTTCACATTCACTTTGAAGATTTGGGCGACCAATGTGTTCTGGAAGTACGGGATACAGGCGTGGGTTTGCCGGATGGCTTTACGCTGGACAATGCCACCAATCTCGGTTTGCGAATCATCCAAACCATTGTGCAAGATTTGCGCGGGACTTTAACCTTCAGCCATAACGGGGAACAT
>CBKYSX010000167.1:0-7695 GCA_966690745.1 uncultured Ardenticatenales bacterium | reverse complement strand
GGCAATATCCTGATCCAACGAAATCCCGTTCAAGGATTCAACGGGTAATGTAATCGGAATCGGAAAAAGCGTCCCGTTGGCAAGGCGCATATCGTGAACGACTTGCTCAAAGTCCACTTGTCCCATAAAACGGTCGAGTGGGGCAAAGCCACCCGTGGCAAGCAGTTCTAAATCACATACGGTACGTTCCGATATTTGGATGGAAGGCAGGGTGGTGGCGTAGGATTTGAGGGTGGCTTGTTCGTCCGATGGTACGACAAGCGACACCAATTCTCCGCCGTATGGGGAGATGAGGTTCATCAAAAGAGTCTGAATCGGGTTCGGGGGTTATCCTCCCATCCGAACCCGATAGCCTTATTCTAGGAAACTTTACGATGGGGCATCGGTTCAATCAACATCGAACGTTCGCTACCACCGGAATAAGGCGCATTATACACGGATACCAATTCATTCAACCAATTGGGACGGGCAGTTTCCACCCCTTCCAAAAAGGCAAGAACATTGCCATGCGCCGCTTGCACACCACAATGGCGTGCGCCGGACATGCCGCGTACATCAGTATTCGGAATGATTTTAAGATGGGGGTAGACCGCGGTGGCACGGCTCAACAGGGGAGGGTTGTCATCTACAACGATGATGAGTTCCGTAGCAGGCACAGATTGTCGTTGGACTGAGCCTATCGTAGCACTCAACGACTCCCATGTCTGCCTTGCCGTCGCACAAACAATGACGGATAAAGCGGGAGATAAGGGGTTCATATTCACTTCAAGGGTAAGGGTGTGAATGGGGTGATGACGTGTAAGTGCGACCAAACTTGTCATCAATCTCAATATTAGGAACAAAGTCCCCAAATGTCAAGCAAGAAGTTCCTTTAAACTACCTTATTTCCATAAGGCATTGGTACGGGCGTGAGTAGTATGCACAAATGTGAAGCGGGTAGGGGTGGATTGTATAGAACTTTTAAACCCACCACCATCGGTTCACTATTGAAACCTAACCTTGAGCGCAACCCCTAGACTTGATGATAATAGAAGCAATTGTGTCTTAATATCGCCTAGGTACGGAACACAACTTCGCTACGTGCATGTGCGATGCACACGTTGTGTTCTCCAATCGGTGTTCTGCAATCCACCCCATTTCCTAAATAAGCCAATTGACAAACCAACCACCACAAGATATAGTAGTAGTGCGTTGCCGCAAGTGTGTGCTTGCGCTCGATTTTTGGCTTTTGGGGGGATTTATTTATAATCCGCCCTCGCTGAGTTTCTTTCGAGCGTGCTGTATGTTTCACTGATTGTATCTGTGATAGACAAGGATGAACGCGCTCCACATGCGCTGACACCTCCTTTTGACCCGGAAACTCAACACTGTGTCAGCGCATATCGGTGAAGGTTCGCGGAACTATCAATCTGAATCCGATAGTTTCCTATTTATAGAACCATTTGCTGAGGAGCATCTTACCTCTATGAACCTAAGACGCTGGCTCCTTTCGACCAAGAAAACATGCAGTTCGGCTTTCCTGGTCCTTGCGTTAAGCGGTTGTGGCGTGGTCACGATTTCCGACCCGATTCCCCCACCGCCTGCGATCCCCCCGTCGGCAACCCCGAACGAAGTGGTGCTGGTTCCTACCGCATCCCCCCGTCCGCGCCGCACGGCAACCACAACGCGGGCAACCACCGTTGTTGAGGCAACGGCGACGACCCGCCCGACGATTACCCCGACCCCCGAACCGATTCTCTATACCGTAGAGTCCGGGGATACCCTTTCCGAAATTGCAACCAAGTTCGCCGTCAATCTGGAAGATTTGATGGTGATGAATAACTTGACCAATGCCCACCAACTGTCGTTGGGGCAAATTCTGATTATTCCTTCCGCGTCCGACCTTGTGGGCGATTATGCCCCCGCCACGACGGACGAAGGGCATATCCTTCACTTTGTCCGCGAAGGGGAAACGATTAGTGCGATTGCGGCGCAATATGGCGTAACCCGGCAAGATGTGTTGTTCGCCAATGGCTTCCGCCCCGATGTGCAATTATTTGCGGGGGATCAAATCGTTGTACCGCAGGGCGACTTTGTGGCACTTGCCACCGCCACTCTGCCCCCGCTTGAACCTGCCGCTACTTCGGGGATTGCCGTCGCGCTTCCAACGGAAACAGCGACTCCCGTCCCCGCCATTGTCGAAACAGCAACTCCCGGACCCACCGCTACCCCGCAAGTGCATATTGTGCAATCGGGCGAGATTGCCGGGGCAATTGCGGCGCGATATGATATTACGGTGCGAGAATTGGAAGCCGCCAACCCGAATGCGAATGTGGAACGGCTCTCTATCGGGCAACAATTGTTGATTCCGACCCCGGGTCCGTCCACCGCCAGCGCGAACGCCACCCCGACCGCTGTTACCTTAGAACCGACCGCCACCCCGACCCCGATTCCGCCGATTATGGGCGGCTACACTGTGGCGGAAGGCGAAACCTGGGCAACGGTTGCGGGTCGTCATGGGGTGACGGAAGAGGCACTGAAAGCCTATAACCCCGAACTTCCGGGCGACCTTACGGCGGGGGCAACGCTTCAAGTGCCGTTGGGAACGGCAACCCCCGTCCCCACCCCCACATCGCCGCCAACCATGACCCCGACCCCGGCTCCGGCGTATATTGCCCCGTTGCCGCTTCTGCCCGCCAATGGCTCACCCTGGGTGCATTGGAAAGGCAAAGCCCCGCTCACGCTTCTGTGGACCTCCTCCGGTATTCTGGCGGAAGATGAATACTATGTGGTGCGGGTACGGGCGTTGGATAGCACCGGAGATATGATTTGGGATGAATCCTATTGGACGCAAGCGACCAGCCTAAAACTGGAAGATGAAGTTCTTTCCCAATTCACACAACGGGTCACGCTCCGTTGGGATGTGATGGTGATGCGCCAAACCTCCCGCGCCAATGATGAGATTCGCACGGGCACGGCACTCAGCAATAAGAGCCAAACCTGGGAGATTTTGTTCTCCTACAGTGTGGCTCCGTAAGGAATCACGGTATACCAGGTATACTATGAAGCGTTGTCCGCATGGGCAACGCTTTTTTGTTTGGGGTATTGGGAAATGAGAAAAGGGAAACGAGAAAAAAGAGCATTGCCGGACATTTTCCCGTTTCTCATTTCTCATTTCTCTGCGGAGCAATAGATGGCGGAGCGTGTGAAATATTTGGACATACCGATGGCAAGCGGGACGGCGGAATTGCTGGCGCGGTTGGACGCGGAACAGCGTGTGCCGACATCGGGGTTGTGGCTATATGCTGTGGTACGCGCTTTAACCCCTCCCGGCGCAATTGCTGACACTAACGATCTCTATGTGCTTCTCTGGATGGCAATCGCAACCCACAGAGGAGGCGGTGACTTTGGTGCGCGGGTACCGTCGGATCACCTTGCAATGGTACAAACTACGCTCAAAGAGGCGGGTATACCTTCGCCCGTTCTTGTAACAGATCAGGAAATTGTTTTAATAGACAAGAACTACGACGATAAACACCTTATTTCTTTCTTTGAAGACATTCAAAGGTTTAAAGGTACATCTTTCGGGAGTAGCCATCTTCTGCTCACCTATAGCCATGAAAAAACCGAAACGCGCTCCACGACCTATCGGGAATCGGTGGTTATAGGTGGTGCGTGGCGACTGTACGGGGGACGCAAACTGACCTATTCTGCATCCGAGCGGGAAAAACTGATCGCCATCCTGTTAAGTACGATGCAACCGAAAACGGTTGTATTGGGGATGAATGTGGTTTTTGACGGCAAAATGAAACCGCTAAACAGCAAGATTAGTTTTAGCGGCACGGGCGGGCAGATCGGTGCTGGGGATGTTTTGATTTGCCATCCCGACGACCTGAACCGCTACACGCCCCTGCCCGGCGCAGTGGCGTTGGTGTTGGGTGAAGTGACGGAGGTGGTACAGGCGTTTACCTGCCCCCTGCCGGTGGGCGATGAGGTATTGACGGTGGTGATTAAGTAAAGTTAGGGCGAAGTCAAGCCCATATACAAGATAATAGGTGTGTTCGGGATGCCACCCCCGGTTCCGCGTTGCTCCACCGGGGGCTACCCATGAGCTCACGATCTTAGGACACCTTGTTGTGGGCATTCAGCTCTCTGGTAGCCGTGAGTGGAGCAACGCGGAAGTCGCGGCGGGTGGGGCATCTACGTTCCGTACGACAGGGCGAAGCATCCGTCACGCCCCACGCCCGCCCGTCAACCATTGCTACACATTCCCCACCTTCACCGCGTAACGATTGCGGGCGGATGCTGTCGCCCCTACAGCCCCAATCCCTCTGCGTCCTTGCTCCCTTGCGTCCCTGCGTTACGTTGTCCGCGTTTTTGCTTTCTGCTTTCCGCTTTCCGTGTTTTATGGTCAAATACCCGCTATCCATTGGTAATTTACAGAGGCTGATATGTTAGCAACGGTGCCGAGTTGTGCGGTGGTCGGGTTAGAAGCAACCCCGGTAACGGTAGAGGTAGATGTATCGCAGGGGATGGCGGGGCGGATGACATTGGTCGGCTTGCCCGATGCGGCTGTGCGCGAAAGTTTGGAACGAGTACGCTCTGCCCTGCTTAACAGCAATTTTTATTTCACCACGCAACGCCTCACCATCAACCTCGCCCCCGCCGATGTCCGCAAGGTGGGTCCGGTCTATGACCTGCCGATTGCGGTGGGGTTGTTGCTGGTGACCGGGCAAATCTGGACGGAGATTCAGGATGCCCTCTTTATGGGGGAACTGTCGCTGGATGGTAGTGTCCGCCATGTAAGCGGGGTGTTGCCCCTGGCGCGGATGGCGCGGGAACGCGGGATGCGCCGCCTGTTCGTGCCCGCCGAAGATGCCCCCGAAGCGGCACTGGTTCCCGAAATTGAAGTGTACCCGGTGCAATCCTTAGTACAGTTGGTGGAACATTTCCGCAATCAAACCCCGATTGTCCCCCTCATACCCACCGTTGCCGCCGAAGCCCCCGATTCCGCGCTCCACTACGCCACCGATTTCGCCAATATCAAAGGGCAGGAACACGCCAAACGCGCCTTAGAAGTCGCGGCATCGGGCGGGCATAATGTGTTATTTTCCGGTCCCCCCGGAAGCGGCAAAACGCTAATGGCGCGGGCGTTGCCCTCCATCCTGCCGCGCATGATGCTGGAAGAACAATTGGAAGTGACCACCGTCTACAGTGTGGCGGATATGCTCCCCCGCGACACACCGTTGGTGCAACGCCGCCCCTTCCGCGCCCCTCATCATACCATCTCCCACGCCGGGTTGGTGGGCGGCGGCAACTGGCCCCGCCCCGGTGAAATCAGTTTGGCACATAGGGGGGTGCTCTTTCTCGATGAGCTCCCGGAATTTGGGAATAAGACGATTGAAGTCCTGCGTCAGCCGTTGGAAGACAAACAGGTGACGATTGCCCGCGCCAAAGGCTCACTGACGTTTCCTGCCAATTTTATGTTGATTGCCGCCATGAATCCTTGCCCGTGTGGATATGCCACCGACCCGGTAAAAGAATGTACCTGTTCCCCCGGTACGATTGCCAAATACCAACAACGCATTAGCGGACCGATGATGGACCGTTTTGATATTTTTCTGGAAGTGCCGCGGGTGGAATTTGAGAAACTGACCTCGGATCGGTTGGGGGAACCCTCTTCGGCGATTCGGGCGCGGGTGGAAGGGGCACGGCGGATTCAGCAGGGACGCTTTGAACACCTGCACGGGGTCAATTGCAACGGCGACATGGGGGTGAATGAGCTACGCCTCTATGGCAAATTGGACAACGAAAGCCATGTTCTGCTCAAATCGGCGGCGCAACAATTACATCTCTCGGCGCGGGCGTATCATCGTGTATTGAAACTGGCGCGGACGATTGCTGATTTGGATGGCAAACCTGTCATCGGCGCGGCGCATATTGCCGAGGCATTGCAATATCGCTATCGGCGGTAATAACCGAAACCCCACCCCCAATTAGAATTCCTGTTTAGCTCTATATTCTAAAAATATGCTGTGGTAGAATGAAAGAACCGACTTTACACGGTTGTATCCGCAACGTGTAAAGGTTGGGATGAGATCGTCGCGGTAAGCATCGCCTTCGTTTATTGTCACCCTGACGGGAGGGAACGCTATGACAACCCCTGAAGGTAGAATGATCGTGGTTACGGGCGCGACGGGTCTTCAAGGGAGTGCCGTCACCCGACAGTTACTTAAGGCAAATTGGAAGGTCCGGGCGTTAACACGGAATCCGGGGAGCAAACCGGCGCAGGCACTCAAGGCGCTGGGTGCGGAAGTCGTGCAGGGCGATATGGCAGATGTAGAGTCCCTTCGGGCGATCTGTAAGGGTGCCTATGGACTCTACAATGTCCAAAACCCGTACATTTGTGGTCTGGAAGGAGAGGTTCGGCAGGGTAAAAACGTGGCGGACGTGGCGAAGGAGATGCACATCGCCCATCTCGTCTATGGCTCTGCCGGGATTGGCAGGCGGGGGACTACCATACCTTCGTGGGAAACCAAATTAGAGATTGAGGATGCCATGAAAGCCCTGGGGTTGCCTTTGACCATCTTGCGCCCGATGGCTTTCATGGAGCTGATGACCCACAAAAAGTTCTTCCCGGCGGCGGCGATTTGGCACATCATGCCAACCCTGATGGGTGCGTCGCGCCCTGTGGGTTGGCTTTGCACCGATGATCTGGGCGCGATTGTCGCCACCATGTTTGCATTCCCGCAGAAATACGTCGGCAAGGAGCTATCGCTGGCGAGCGATGTACAATCGCTGGAACAGTGCCGTTCCATCTATCGTGAAGTGATGGGCAAAAACCCTGCACGATTCCCCATGCCGATTCGCCTCTTTGAACGTTTCGGGCTGGTCGGAAAAGATTTGACCACCATGTGGCGGTGGTTGCGAACGGCGACTTTCGATCTGGATACCGCCCTCACCCGCACCATCCTTCCCGGAGCACGAACCGTCCGACAGTGGCTACAGGAGCAGAAACAAGGGCGATAACGTAAACCTCCGCCGGGTGTTGTAATGGGCACGTTGCATATGGCGGGGCGTTGCAATATCGGTACCGGCGGTATGTTTTAACTTTATTCTGGAGTTTAGTGAGATACTTGGGGTGAAACCTTATATAGTTGATCGCGTAAAGAACGTAAAACGTACGCCAGTCAGCAAAGTTGTAGGGTCCAATGTATCAAACGATTTCAAAACTCCTAATAATATCATTCGTACGTTTACCTTAATATGAGGAACCATATGCTAGATAGAGCAGATAGCTATTCTCTCACCTTTGTGGAATATAGTAAACCCTTTTTTAAAAAACCAGTCGCCGTCACAGTAGCTCAATATAGCTCACATGATATAGAATCTGTAGATGAGTTAGCAACTGTGGTAACAGAAGAGGTTATTAAACAGCAGTTTTCGGGGTTCTCTATTAATGACACCCGCAAGTATGTTTCGCATGGTGCTGACGGGGCGGCACACGACATTCTCGTTGCTCTTGTGTCCACCGCTACATATGAAGCGATTAAATACATTCTCAGTAAGGTTGCTAAGAAAGCCAAACGCAAAACAAGTAATACAAATTCCGACATTTCAATCCCTCCTACCAAAAATTTAGAACATGAAACAAATCGGGCAAAATACTATATCAGGGAGTTTTTACAAGATGCAAGTGCTTTGACCGTGACGGAT
>CBKYSX010000166.1:0-7701 GCA_966690745.1 uncultured Ardenticatenales bacterium | reverse complement strand
CGCCGATTTTATGGGCGTGCGGGGGTTGGCGGCATTGATTTGTGCCGTGGTTCCGGCGATTTTCCTCTTTGCCACGGGGCGCGAATTGTGGCAAACCCTCGCCATTACAGCATTCTTTGTCTTCTTTGGCTTTTACATGCCCAATGTCTGGTTGGATGGCAAAATTCGCGCCCGCCAAAAAGAGATTCGGAATGCCCTGCCCGATGCGTTGGATATGATGACGGTCTGTGTAGAAGCGGGCTTGGGTTTTGATGCCGCCTTGCAAAAAGTGTCTGAAAAATGGACGAACGAACTCTCCCGCGCCTTTGACCGTGTAGGGCAAGAAATCCGATTGGGGCGTAGCCGCCGTGAGGCGTTGCGCGATATGGCGGACCGGATTGATGTAGACGACCTTTCCGCCTTTGTTGCCGCCGTGCTTCAAGCCGACCAGTTGGGGGTGAGCATGTCCAAAGTACTACGGATTCAGAGCGAACAGATGCGGATTCGCCGCCGCCAACGCGCCGAAGAAGAAGCACAAAAGGCTCCGATTAAAATGCTCTTCCCGATGGTCTTCCTGATTTTCCCCGCGCTCTTTGTGGTGTTGCTCGGTCCTGCCGTGCTGACCCTGATTGATGTGTTCGGGGCGTAACTATCGGATGTCATCGTGCATAAAGAAGCCCGCCCCCGGTTCCGCGTTGCTCCACCGGGGGCTACCTATGAGCTCACGACCTTACGGCACGTTGTTATGGTCGTTCAGCTCTCCGGTAGCCGTGAGTGGAGCAACGCGGAACTCACGGTGGGCAATCATTGCCATGTCGCTTTCTGCGTCCTTCATTTCCGATGCGAATTACCAACCACACCCGCCAGACCACCCTTGCTACCCGCGCCCGCCGCGCGACCGCCTTTATGGACCGGTTGCGCGGCTTAATGTTTGTCCCCGGTCTGCCCGATGGCGGCGGTTTATTGCTTGAACCGGAAAGTTCGATCCATACCTTTTTTATGCGCTTTCCGTTGGACGTGGTTTATCTGGATCGCCATTACCGCGTGGTGCGAATTGCCACAGCCATGCCGCCCAGCCGCTTAGGTCCAATTTACACCAAAGGATGTCATGCTATCCTAGAATTGCCATCCGGTGTAATTGCTTCCAGTCAAACAGAGGTACGGGATGAATTGAGGATTGAGGAAGAAGTGGTGTGAACCGTTCTGTGGCGCAGGTAGCTCAGCAACTGAAAGAACTTGTTTTAGAATTGGTCTATCCGCCCCGTTGCAAAGCGTGTGAACGGGTAGGAACTTATTTTTGTGGTGGTTGCCTCACCCGAATTATTCCCCTGACTGTTCCCCGTTGTCCCCGTTGCGACCGTCCGCTTGATGACCAAAACCCCCTGCGCCCTATCGGGTGCGCGGATTGTTGGCGCAAATTCCCCTCACTCAATGGTTTACGGGTGCTCGGAATCCACCAAACGCCCCTGCGTGAAGCAATTCATGTGCTGAAATATGATGGCTTCCCGGCAGTTGCGCGTCCGTTGGGGGAACAGTTGGCGGCAGAATGGCGTGTACGGGGGGCAATGGTAGATGGTGTTATCCCCGTACCGCTCCACCCCGAACGGATTGCAAAACGGGGCTACAACCAATCCACCCTCCTTGCAAACGCCTTGTGCAACACATTGGAATTGTCACTTTATGACAACTTGATTCAGCGTACCCGCCCGACCCGTCCGCAAGTGGGGCTAACCCATGCCGAACGCCTGCAAAATGTGGCGGATGCCTTTGCCGCCGACCCGCTGGTGAGCGGGAAACGCTGGCTGTTGGTGGATGATGTTTGCACCACCGGAGCCACATTGGAAGGGTGCGCCGCCGCGCTCCGTGCCGCAGGGGCAATACAGGTGTGGGCAGTGGTATTGGCACGTCCGATACGAGATGACCCGTCGGCATAAATTAACCTTCTTTAACACCTTTAAGGTACAATATCTGTGTAAGGCAAGACGCGAAGCTTTACCGCCACCCCCATTCGGTGGCGACGGGTGAGCAAAATTTAATAAGGAGGGTTGTATGGAACTCGCCATTAGCGGACGTAATACCCATATCCCACGCTGGTTAGAAGATTACATTGAGAAAAAAGTGGGCAAGCTGGATCGCTATCTGCCCAGCCTTGATGAGGGGCGGGTGGATGTACGGGAAGAGAATACGCGAGCGCAGTCTCAACATTACGTGGTGCAAGTGACCCTCTACGACAAAAAAGGGAAGATGTTACGGGGCGAAGAACGGGGTGCCGATATTCGGTCGGCGGTGGATTTGGTGGTGGATAAAATGCACCATCAGATTCTGCGGTTTAAGACCAAACGGCTGGATCGCTATCAACGCGGCGGCGGGGATGAATATTGGGGCGAAGAAATGGCGATTGAGGCAGAAGAGGATGAGGACGATACCGGTACGGCAACGGTTGTTCGCACCAAACGATTCGCCGTCTCTCCGATGAATACGGAAGAGGCGGTAGAGCAGATGGATTTGCTCGGACATACCTTCTTTGTTTATTACGATGCTGATACAGGGCAAATTCAGGTGGTATACCGCCGCCATGACGGCAATTATGGTGTACTGATTCCCGAACTGACGTAGAATTGCATGTTGCATAGTGCATATTGCATAAACGACACGGCAGACACGCCGTTCTATGCAATATGCACTATGCAATAGAAACCCACTCTCTTACTTGTTCCCCTGCCGTAACCCCCAATAACTCGCGCCTTCCCAAAACGCCATCGCCAGTGCCAGTTGTAGCCCCAGCAGACCATCACGCCAGCCCTGCCATTTGATAAAGCGACGATAAAATGCCCGTAATGGCTGTAAGATAACGCTATGCGGCTTCCATGGGATGCCCTGCGCCCGTAACTTGGTGCTTTCGTGGCGGGCATAGGTGCGCTGTTTTGCCCAAAATTCGCGCCACGATTCATAGTTGATGTGCAAAAGCGGTTCCTGCAAATACCCATCGGTGCCATTCAGCGTGGCGACTTCGTGAACGTGTTGGTCGGGGTCGAATCGGGTCGCATCTACCCGTAACAAACGCAGTTGGTAATCAGGATACCATCCGCTATAGCGAACTTGTTGCCCCCAAAAGTAATTGCGGCGCGGCATCCACCACCCCACTTCGGGACGAGGAGCGGCAACCGTTTGTTGTATTTCCTCTGCTAAGGCGGAGGGGACACGCTCATCAGCATCCACGAACAGCACCCAGGGAAATTGAGCCAGACGTAGTGCCGCTTCGCGTTGGTCGCCAAAATGGGTAAAGGGGCGCGTTACAATTCTTGCCCCTGCTTGTTCGGCAAGTTTCAGAGTATTGTCAGTACTGCCACTATCCACCACCACCACCTCATCCGCCCAATGGAGTGTTCGTAGACAGTCGGGCAGATGGCGTTCTTCGTTGCGAGTCAATACAATGGCTGAAATCATAGCGTGGCAACTTCTCGATAGGCGGTGATACGGTTTGAGAGGTCAGGCGTAGGCGATTCCTCTTGCAAGCGGCGAATCTGTTGTTGAATTCCCGTTCGCACCAGACCCCGCACAATGCGCCGATACAGAGGTGAAGCCCATTTATCATAGTAGCGTAAACGGGAACGCCACAGGGCAACAAACATTTTGTCGCGGAATTGCCCGGTGCTTTTGCCGCTGTGGTGAATCACATCCGCCGTAGGCAAAGCCTGAATCTGCCAGCCTGCCGCTTTGATACGGCGGCACCAATCTACCTCTTCCACATACATAAAATAGCCTTCGTCGAACATTCCGGTATCGGTAATGGTTGCCCCGCGCACCATCATTGCCGCGCCCAAGACCATTCCGACCTCAAAGGCTTTTATACCCTGCCATAAGGATTGGGGATAGCGTCCGTTGAGGCGACTTTCGTAAAATCGCCCCGGCAGGGGAAACAAATCCCCCGCCACCTGTGCCAACCCCGGCAGGGAAAACGCGCCATGTTGAAAAGCACCATCCCCGTATTGTAGGCGAGGACCGACCACTCCCACTTGCGGTTGTTGGCGTAGATGGGCAACCATTTTTTGCGGGGCATCGACAATGACTTCAGTATCGGAATTGAGCAACCAGACAAATTCAGCATTCCCTGTTTTGCCCTGTTCAAACCCCAGATGGCGCATGGCAAGGTTGTTGCCCCGTGCAAACCCCAAATTCTCACCGGGCAGAAGCAGTTCCACCTGTGGGAAATCCCGCGCTACCATCGCCGCGCTCTCATCCGAACTGGCGTTGTCTACCACAATCACATAATAAGGTTCGTCCCACCCTGCCACCGCTTCATAGAAGGAACGGAGCGTCTGCGCCAAAAGGTCGCGAGTGTTGAAGGAGATGATAATGGTGGCGAGGGAAATCATGGGAGTATTGAGTATTGGGTAGTGAGGACTGATAGAACATTGTGTCGTCTCAATACTCAATACCCGATACGCTCAAGGCATAATCGTAGGTGCGCCGGTAGGGGCTTCAACGGGGATGTATTCCGTGCCGACAAAATCTTCGACAAAGCGCACATTTTCGTGGATTAAGCCAACCCAGAAACCGGGAGCCTGACGGGGGGGCAATGCGACCATCGTTAAGCCGCCTGTGACCGTTACTTCCTGCCCCGGCATCAGATAATATTCCCCATCAATTGCGGTTAGTTCGTCGGTGGTACCCAATTGCCAGCGATAAGGGTAGCGCTGCCCGTTGTAGACGGGGTTGCCTTCAAAATCCAGCCCGAGGCGGAAGGAACCATCGCGAATGGGTTCGTTGCGGTTGTTGTAATTTTCGCCGCTTTCATAGACGGTGCCGGGTTCCGGTCCGTGGGTGCGAATCGGTGCGAAGCCCACATTGGTGACGGTGGTGGTAAAATAGAGCGTTTCGCCCAACAGGAGCGTTTGGGTACTAAATTCGACATCGTGGCGGGTGATTTGCACCAGGGGCAAGCCGCCATTTTCCAGCGTCAATGTTGTGGAAACACGGTCACTTGCGCCTACCTCATCCCAAACCTCCAGCCAGAGGGTATAGTCGCCATCAGGGGGCGGCACAGCTCCCAACCCGACCCCGCCATCAAATTGCTGGCTATGTCCACCGGGGTCGGTGGGGGTGCGAAGCAAATCGGGTGGCAAGGGGTAGCGTTCCCCTTCAGCGTCCAACAGATAGGCAGATACCGTATCCATCTCTTTGGATAGCGAATAGCTAATGGTGGCAACATCGTTCACGCCATCCCGATTGGGACTAATGGTGTTGGGGGTTAGGGTAAAGTTCTGAATTTCGGGCGGGTTGCTTTCTGCACCCGCCACCGTTAGCGTGGTTTCCGTCGTTTGAGGATTGCCGCCCGTGGTGGGATTGGCAGTAATCACTAAACGATATTGCCCATCGGGAAGCACCTGCCCCTGGATTACGCCGCCAAACAATACCTGGTAATCACCGGGGGCGCGGGGTTCATCCTCGCGCCATAGATAGCGATTGCCCGTACCATCCTCAAACACAATCGTAACAGTGGCGGGTTGCCCGATGGTGTAAAAGAGTTCGGTAATATCTTCAACCGTGTCCGCATTGGGCGAAATGGTGGTGTGCGGGGCAAGCCGTACATCCGAGAGCAACGGTTGCCCCGGTGTACAGCCGGTCAATTGCCATAAACAGAGCAGGAGGAAAAAGATCCGTGCGAGATGGTTCCAAATCATGCTGTAAAATTTGTTGCCTTACGCCAAGAACGCAAAGCCTGTTTTCATGCTTTTGTAGGGGCGGGTCAAGGCATGGCGATAGATCCAAAATGAACCCATTGACCCGCCCTGCCGTATCGTAACCGTTGAGAGTATATCCAAATCTGCCGGATGGCGGGAATATCCGAATGCCCACCGCACGTTCCGGGATGGACGGCACATCCCTCCACATGCGGTTATCGTCACGTCACCCCTTGGCAGGGGTTTGAGTGTGCCATTCCGAACCCGTGACAAGAGGGGAGGATTTTTAAGGGACATCCCCCTGCAACAACACCCGGCTTCCATCCGCGCCCTCACCTATGGCGGGGAGGCGGGGGAAGGCGGGGTCTTGAGCATCGTACCAGCCGATTTCGATTTGATAGGGGGTGGTATAGTCTATGGCGGGGATAGTAAGCGTAAAGGTATCGGAAATATATTCCCCTTCGACCCAGCTATCGGTAAGACGCACCCCGTCCAATGGGAGCTTGTCTTGCCCCGCGTCGGGGATAATTACGCCGTTGGCATCCAGAAGGTGCACAAAGGCAGTGTAACTTTTATCAAGGGGGGCTAAGGATTCCCAATGGAGGGTTAATTCTACGGTATTGTTTTCCCCTTCAATCAGGTCATAACCAAGCAAGCGGATGGCATCACCAAAGGTTGCCGATTGAGTAACAGCAGGGGTGGGTGGGTCAAAGTTCCGCTCACTCGCCATAAACTCTACGACCTCTAGCGGTACAGATACCGCGTTCCCTACCCCATCAACGCCTGTTACGATGAGTTCCCATGTTCCGGCTTCACGCGGGGCTTGCACCGCCACCGGTACTAAAATTCTTTCTTCGGGATGCCATCCATAATTTACCAGCTTGCCATACCCGGCAGGAACCCGTTCCTCGCCCCGCCGCCATTCCAATGTCAATTCCGTCAGCGGTTGGGCAGGGTCGGCAATCAGCCACAGGTAGAACCGCAACCGTTGCCCGGTTTCAAAACCCTGCCCGAAGTTTGGCAACGGAGAAATGCTTCTGATGATCCACTCCCCGACGAGTGGTTTATCCACCGGGAGGGTTCCGGGAATCAATCCACCAACGCACCGGAGGGTCAACCGTAATTCGTCCTACCCGTGTTTGTTGACCCTGCGGGGCGTTTGCGGAATCTAATATATCAAGATTTTCGCTTGACCCTTCCTCATATAAAGAAACTTCCACCCAATAATCACCCGGTGGTGTCCCGCCCAATAAGGGAACCTCTAAGTTGGCAAGGCGCACTTCGTTCGGCTCCCAGCGAAAGGCGGGCAGATTGTAAGCGGTGGGGCGCTGGTCTAAGGTGCCGTATTCAAACCCTTCATCGTCTACCACGCGCAGGCGCATTTTGTAATCTTCGGTCAGGGGGCGTTGCGCTGACCAGAAGAGTTGCACCCCTAATCCGTCATCGGCAGGGTTCGGGGTAGGGAGTACAGACCAGCCTTTGAGCGTCAGTGCATCCTCAAAACGCACGTCCAAAGGGTTCTGGGGGGCATAGTCAGGAGCAAACGTGGTATTCGGGGCAAACGTCCAATGGGAAAGACGCACTTCCTGGAACAAAGGAACCTCCTGGGGTTCGCCGCCCTGCATCGTCACCCATGCCGGGACGACCCTCTCGGGGTCTACGACTTCATCTTGCCAGTTGATGAGCCATACTCCCTCTGCCCCGCCTACCCCTTCCGCTAAGAGGGGCGCGTCCTTCACCCCTACGATTTCCGTTGTATCCAGCGTCCGTTCGGGCGGCATGGGTACCACCTCCACGTTCGGCAAGTAATAATCGGTCATAGGGTACGCATGACCACTGACCAATAGCACCCGTTCCTCCGGCGCACCATGTTCTTGAATATACGCCGCCACATCGCGCCAATTGGCTTTGGCAAAGGCGGGGTCGGTGTAGAGGTTATAGGTGCCTTGTAGTTGGGAAAACAAAATGATTCCCATCAATACCGCCCCCAACACCCTGTTTTTGCGCCACAGCCATACCACCAGCACGACGATTGCCA
>CBKYSX010000165.1:0-7734 GCA_966690745.1 uncultured Ardenticatenales bacterium | reverse complement strand
CGGGCACTGCTTCCCAATCCTTTAATGATGTGCAACGGTGGGGGGATTACAGCGCACTGGCGATTGACCCCAGCGACGATTGTACCTTCTGGTATACCGGGGAATATTACGACACCACCAGTCCTTACTGGAAAACACGGATCGGGACCTTCACCATTCCCGGCTGTGCCGATACCCAGAGCGGCGGCAAGTTGATCCTCAACATCCTGTTGCGCCGCACTGGAGGGGGCAATCCCACCGCTACCCCCACCACCCCGCCCGGACCCACCGTCACCCCGTCCCCTACACAACCATCGGGCGGGAGCATCTCGAACGGCAACTTTGAACAAGGGACGGGTGTTGCATGGACAGAAGCCTCGGAATCAGGGACCTATCCCCATGATATTGTGACCAATAGCGGCAACTACCCGCCCTATCAGGGTTCCTATTATGCGTGGTTAGGACGGGTCAATAATGAAGTCACCCAGATTTATCAGGTAATTACCGTTCCCACGAATGCAACCCTTCACTGGCGACATCGGATTGTCTCTACAGAAACGTGTGGCTCGTTCTTCGACACCGGATATATGGCGGTGAGTACAGACGGAAGCACCTACACAGCCCTTGAGGAATACGACCTTTGTTCCGGAAACACGACCGGAGGTTACGTACAAGCCTCGACCAGTCTTGCCGCCTACTCCGGTCAACAGATCTACATTATCTTCGGGGCAGAAACCGACTTTAGTGTTCTCAGCGACTATCTGGTAGATAATGTCGGCTTCTCACCCTCGGCGGCGGACGGCGCACCCACAAATCTTCCGCCGTTACAACCCACTTCCAACGGGCAGATTTTTACCCGAAGCGAAGAGTAACCAGGTCGGGGTTTGAAATATGTAAAAAGCGGGGTGTACCTTTGGGTACACCCCGCTTTGCTATAGAGATGTTTAGAAAAGCCACGCTTGTATTGGCTGAAGGGATAAGGATTCAACCAGATGAAGGGGAAGCGGAAGTTTTTCTAGGGCGCGGGGTTCCACTTTAATCGCCCCGGACCCGTAGGATTTGCCCACCTGTGCCAGATTCTGAAGGGTGTCAGGATGATTGAGAATTTTTACTAAAGTATTAATAGAAGCAATATCATTTTGTAATGGGTATACACAGAGAAACCCTGTTAGCGGAATCACATTGGCGGTATTACGAATGAAACGGGCATTTCGTCTTCCCAGATAGGCAAACAAAATCGGAGGCGGGGTGCGAGTTTCCATCCGATACCAGATACGCCGTTGGGCAATTAACGGACGTTTCGGCAACCCCAATGATTCCCCTTGGGCAAGATAGTCTTTTAACGTATTAGGAATATGCTCAAGGGGTGTGCCATTCAGATACAATAGGTGAGTAGGTCGTCCTTTTTGCTCTAATTGATGAAGGAGTTCCAGTGTAATTTCATCGCCCGGCACATCACGGGTACGCCCAATGGCAGACAAAAAATATTCTTTGGAGATATTCAATTCGCGGATTTGGCGTTCGGTGAGAAAAAAGAAATCGTTGGCTCCGGTCGCTACACCGCGCATCACTTTTGCTACATCGCCTAACGTGAGTGTTGCATGGTTAGAAGTCTGTGGGAATCGAGACAATCCGGTTGAGATTCCTTCTTGAATGGTACGGGATACAACGGTGAAGGATTCCGTTTCTGTTACGGTTTGATGAGAAATCCAATGTTTGAGAGTTGTCATAGACGGCGTGTGACAGCGCACCCAAAAAAACTCATGGCGGGGTTCGCCCTTTTCCAACAGTACAATCACGGGATTGGTGTCTATGGTCGGAAATGGAGAGGCGGCTTCATCAAAAGTAATGATTGTATCAAGGCGGTAACGGCAGGTTATCCATCGCCAGAGATGGGGGGCGGATTTTCCCTCAAACGTGTCGGCGGGAAGAATAAAGGCTAATCGTCCCGCTTGTTCCAGCAACACCAAAGACCAAAGCAGAAAATAGAGATGAAGTCCTGCACGTCCATCTATCGCTTTTCCCGTTAGTTCTAAACTTTTCTTTTTGAGATGTGCTTTCAGGGATTTTGGCAAGCGATGATGGCGAACATAGGGCGGGTTGGCGACAATCGCAGAATACAATTCCATCGGGGGTGATTGGATAAAATCATTCACGCAAACTCGCGCCACATCGTCGGAATTGGTTCCATATTGTCGGGCGACTTCTAACAGCGTTGGATCAATTTCCACACCGCTACATTCAATCATTTGCCCGGTTTCCGCGCCATAGCGGTGCGCCGCACGGAAAAAGACCCCAGCCCCCACCGCCGGGTCAAACAAAGTGGAGCGACCCTCTGCCAGTGCATAGGCAACCATCACGTCCGCAATCCTATCAGGAGTCCAGAATTGCCCCTTTTCCCGTAATTGCTCACGGGTTTTGAGTGGGGTTTGCTTTCTTCTAGCCATGACGAATGGTGTCCAATACAGTAAGTGCTTCGGGTGTAAGTTTCATGTGTCCGCCCTCAAATCGCACGTAGGGAAGGATATGCCCGTTCTTATCTACTATATGGTCAGCAACTAAAGTGGGTTCTTCGGTAGAGTCCCCTAGCGGATAGGCGTAATGATAGTAAAATTTGTACAACAATTTTTTGGTGACTGCCCCACCCGGGGCTTGGAATGTTTGCTCCGTTGGTAGGATAAGTCCATCTTGAATCAATTGCTCTGCTCCATTAAATGATAACCCAAAGGCTATATCGTAGAAAGAATGCCAGATATGAAGCGGGATTTGGTGTTGTGCTTGCCACCTCGCTAGGGGCGCACGATCTTCCTCTTTAATGATAATGGTGGGCAAAACAGCACTTTTTTTCAACCCCATTTTCCCCTGTAATCGTTTTTGAGGCGTTAATGGGCTTCCATAGTTGGGCATCTGTTTGGCTTTCCAAAGACTGTTCTCACATTCCACTGCGATGATTGCACGTTCTATTAAAGAAGTCAGGTTGTTTTCGGGAATAAACGGTAACTCTAAAACTCCTCCTATGGATTCCAAAATCTGCGAAACAGGGTATTGGTCTGCTTTCCGAAAAACGAGTACATCGGGACGTTTAACCGTTCCCAACCCCGCTTGTTCCAACCGCTCAAAATACAATTCATACGCTCGAACATCATTATTAGGCGCAACTCCACTGGGACCATAAGGAATTGCCCAAAAGGTTTCCGTTTCATTTACGGCTTGAATCAATCGTTCTTCGCTCCACACGCCTTGCGACCACCGCATTAAAAAATCGCTACCCCTTAAACGGCGTGGATTGAGCCAAAAGTTCGCCCATTCTATGGGCTGAAAATTGGCAAGTGCGAACTCTAAATCTTCTACTGTGATGCTAAGGACTTCTTCAAAAGGATGCATAAGGTTTTACTCCACCCAGATTGCTTCAACCACCGACCCCGCCGGAAAATCCCCTTGCCCGTGGGGGAGAACCAACAGGGCGTTGGCTCCCACCATGGAAAGCAAACGGGAGGATTCCTGAATACCTGTAGTAGTGGCGGTGAACTGCCCCGCCGTTGCATCCCATGTGATGGTTGCCCGTTGACATTCGGTACGGTCTGAGCCGTGCCGCAGGTTGTGTTCTAGCACGGCGGTGATGCGCGGGCGTTGTTGCCGGTGTTCGGGCAGACCCATTAGTTTGCACAGGGCGGGGCGTACAAAGACCTCAAAAGATACCAGCGAGGAAACCGGGTTGCCGGGCAGGGCGAAGAAGGGTTTGCCCCGCAAGGTGCCGAAGGTGGTCGGTTTACCGGGCTTAAAATTCACCCGCCCGAAATGCACCGTGCCATACTCCGCCAGCAGAGGCTTCACCAAATCCCGTTCCCCCATCGAAACCCCGCCACTGGTGATCAACGCATCACATTGGTCCAGCCCCCCCATTACAAAATCATAGAGGGTAGAAACCTCATCGGGGGCAATGCCCAAATCCAACGGTTCCGCCCCTGCTTCGCGCACCGCCGCCATCAGCGCGGCGCGGTTGGAATCCCGAATCTGCCCCGCGCCGGGGGTTTCGTGGGGTTCCACCAGCTCGTCTCCCGTACTCATCACCCCGACAATAGGACGACGGTAGACCTGCACCTCCACCAACCCCGTGGTTGCCAGCAAGCCGATTTCCGCCGCGCCGAGTCGCATCCCTTTGGAGAGAACCACCTGCCCGGTGGCAATATCGCTCCCAATCGGGCGCACATAATCCCCCGCGTTTACGCCCCGCTCAAACGCGACCATGCCATTTTCTTCGAGGCTCCATTCCACCATCAGGACGGCATCGGCTCCGGTGGGCAGGGGTGCGCCGGTGGTGATTCGCGCCGTTTGCCCGGGTTGCACGGTCAATTCAGCATCATAGCCCGCGAATTGGTCGCCCACCAATTGGCGCGTGGCAGAGCCATCGGCGGCGATAACGGCAAAGCCATCTACGGTAGAGGCAGGGAAGGGGGGCAAGGGGTCGTGGGCAACCACATCCTGTGCCAGCACCATGCCCACCGCTCTGTCAAAGCGGCGCGTTTCATGGGGCAACAGCGCAACCTCCGCCAACACGCGGGCGATTGCCTCGTTAAAGGGGAGCATGGGGTAGGGGGAGGCTCTCATAGGGGAAAGGGGGTTGAGTAGTGAGTATTGGGTATTGAGAAAACGACACAGCTATTGGTTATTGCCGTTTCTCAATACTCAATGCCCAATACGCTCGCCTAATTAGTTCTCGAGGATTTCCAACTGTTGCCGCGTCAACGTTCCCAATTCGTTCAGCGTGGGGCGGTCAAAGGCGAATTTCGCGCCTGCCGCTTCAAAGAGTTGGGAAAGGGAGAGTGTTCCGCCGAGGCGCAGGGCATGGCGGTAATCCGCCACCGCTTGCGAATAGTCGTTCAGGCTGTTGCGCCAGACTTGCAATGCCCCCACCTGCGCCAAGCCGTATTCGATGTAATAGAATGGCGAGGAGAAGATGTGCATTTTGCGGTGCCAGCCCGTCACCTTTTCCGCTTCATAGCCGCTATAGTCCAGCCCCGGCATAAAACGATCCCACAATTCGCCCCATTTGGCATCCAGATCATCGCTGGTGATGTCGTCGCCCGCGTCGGCATAAACCCAATGCTGGAAGGCATCTACCACCGCCATATAGGGCAGGAACAGCACAAAGCCATCGCGCAGGATTCCGGCATAGGCGCGGTTGGCGTGGGTGGCGTTGCCGTAAAAGCCGCCCTTCTCTTTGCTCAGGAAAGGCGCGCTTAACAGTTCCATAGACATGGAAGCCACTTCGCAAAATTCCATCGGCGCGTTCGTGTTCCAGACCAGCGGTTGGTTCAGCACCGATTCCATGAAGTGGAAGGCGTGTCCCCCTTCGTGGAGCAGAGTGGTGACGGTGCGGTTGTTATTCACCGCATTCATAAAGATGTAGGGGCTTTTGCTGACGGGGAAACTGTTGCAATAGCCGCCCGGACGTTTGTTGGGGCGTGAAGCCAAATCGAGCCAACCGTCCCGCATGGCAGTATAGTACGCGCCCAGTTCGGGGTCTACCTGCTCAAAGATACGCCCGCCGCCTGCTTCCAATTCATCTACATGGTCAAAGGGCAACAGTTGTTCGCCATCGGGGCTGGCTTTTTCGTCCCAGGGACGCAGGGCATCCACCCCCAGTTTTTCTTGCAAATGGCGGTAATAGTCGCTTGCCAACGGTACAACTTCATGCTCAATCGCATCATGGAAGGTGAAGGCATCGGCGGGGGTGTAATCGAAGCGTCCGTATGCCTGCCAGGTATAATCGCGGAAGTTGTCGAATCCGGCGTTCCGCGCCACTTTCTGGCGCAGGGTTCGCATTTCCAGATAGAGGCGGTTCATCTCGGTTCGCGCCTCTGCCCATGTCCCCATGAGCGCTTTCCACACCCGTTCGCGGGTGGACCGGTCGGGGTCTTCTAATTTTTGTTGGGCTTGCGGCACGGTAATCTTTTCGCCGTCCCATTCCACCAACATCCCCCCTACCAATTTCTCCGCCTGATTGCTCAATTTTGAGAGTTCGATGAACAACGGCACGTTTTCTTTGCGGAAAATCTCCGCTTCGGTTCTGGTGCGTTTGTAATGCTGTTCAATTTCCGGTCCGGGGGTGTAGCCTTCCAATGCCAGCCATTTTTCTTTCAATGCCTGTTCCGCCACCTGCACTTCCGGCATGATATTCTCAATCCAATTCAGGAAACGGGCATCGGCTTCGCTATCGGCAGTGTTCTCCGAAATGTCGCGGTAAATTTGGGCATCGGTTTCCATCAAAATGGCAGTCAGGTCGCTCCATGTGTGCAACCACGCATTCACATTCTCATGGGTTAAATCGGTTTGTTGCAGTGCCTCAAAATGCGGGGCAAGGCTGGTCCATTCTTGCGGGTTCATATCGTTCATCTACTTCCTCTGGGTGATAAATGTCTAACCACAGAGAACACAGAGCGTACAGAGAACAGCAGGTATCATGCCATTCTCTCTGGTCTTTGTGTTCTCTGTGGTTTATTGCTTACTCGGTTGGTTCGGTAAGACGGTCGCCGAAAATGCCGATGAATTCATCCCACGCCTCCCAATTCATCGGCTTTTCCTCTTTTTCTGCCCATGTCCAGAAAACGGGATAGATGGGCAAAGCATGTTCCAATTCCAGCCTGAAAATATGCCCGCTGACATCGCCGTAGGGCAGTAATCCACTCTCCTCATAAGCGGCGATGGCGGCGGCACGGTCATACGGCACCCCGCGAAATTCCCATTCCCACCTGCCGTTGGTCAGGGTCATCACCATATATTGGGCGCGGGCATTGCCATTGAAGGGGGCACCGACCGCGCCGCTATTCAGAAAGGTATGTCCATCCACCTCCCGTTCATCGGGGCGATGGGTGTGGGACCCCACGTAAATATCGGCGGGGAACGCCTCGATAATTTCAAAATAGGAATCGGCGGGAAGAAAGGGTCCGTAGCCTTCGCGATAATGGCGCGGCGAGCCGTGCGTAATCAGCACCCGCGGCGCGTTGGGCAGGGCGATTTCGTAGCTCAAAGGCAGGGTACGCAGGGCATCCAGATGCCCCGATGCCTGCAATTGGTTCACCGACCATTTGGTGCTGTTCCAAAAGGGGTCATCGTACCATGCGGTGGGTATATCGGGGTGGCGGTCATACCAGTTCACCACCAGCGCGTCATGGTTGCCCAGCGTGATGATAAATTCGTCCCCGCTCAGCCGTTCCATCACCTCGCTGTTGCCGGGACCGCGATTGACCAGATCACCGTTCACCACAATCTGGTCTACCCCTACTTTTTGGATGTCTTCCAGCACTGCATCCAGCGCGTGGATGTTGCCGTGAATATCTGAAATAATAGCGACTTTCATACCGGTAATGCACGGGGCTAAACCCCCGTGCTAAAAGGACAAAACCCTATCGGGTTAAAAGCCTCAGTAAAGGTTCGTCTTTTTGATACGGGGAAACAAACTCCTGTGGAGGAGGACAAAACCCTGACGGGTTAAGAGCCTCAACGAGGCTTCGTTCTTTTAGCACTGGGTTTCAACCCCGTGAACCCCTTGCCACACGGTGGGTTGCTTTCGCCCCGTGTCACACACCACGTATCATGCCCCACGCAACATCGTTAATATCGCTTCCAAAGTATCGGGTAAAGGTGCGACAAAGGTGCGGGTTTCGCCGTCCGGCAGGGGAATCGTCAATTGGTCCGCGTGAAGAAAATGGCGATCCAACCCCGTGATTGGTTTACGTTTCGACCCGTACAATT
>CBKYSX010000164.1:0-7765 GCA_966690745.1 uncultured Ardenticatenales bacterium | reverse complement strand
GGCAACCGAGTGAATAGGGATTTCCGAAGACGACAGCCCAAGACAAGGAACGGGATGATTCCCGTTCGACGGTAGTATGATGTTGTTATGGACGAGCTTTGCAGAATCTGTGTCGAGCTTTGGAAAGGCAAGACCACGCATGAAGAGAGGAGAAAATGCGCGGAACCACCTACAACAGTCCAAAGTCTTCTTTTCGGGGGGTACTACAATCCTAGCGTCACCTTTTAATTTCGGCAACTTTGTAAAATTGTTACAAAATTGTCGGCTATTGCGGGTGATTTTCTCTACTTCCCAATGCCGATATTATTTACGCCAATAAGCATTCTATGTTCAGCGTTACTGGGGTATCTAAAGCGGATAGAGGTATCCTTCTATAGGGTGGCAAAGTCAAATTAATAAAGTGAAGGTTGAATTTCACGCTGACCCCAAAGCGAAATAGGGTAATGATGAATTACGAGGAACAGGCACTTTCTGATGTAGTTGTATTGGATTTAACCCGTGTGCTGGCGGGACCCTATGGCACGATGGTGTTAGGCGATTTTGGTGCAGAGATTATCAAAGTGGAACAGCCGGGGCGTGGGGATGATACCCGCCAATGGGGTCCCCCGTTTAATGAGCATGGCGAGAGTGCCTACTTTCTCGCGGTAAACCGGAATAAGAAAAGTATTACTCTTGACCTCAAGCAAGAAGAAGGACGCACCATCCTACAAGCATTGGTGAAACGTGCTGATGTTTTAATTGAAAATTTTAAGGTCGGCACGATGGACGGGTTGGGGATAGGGTATACCCACCTTCGCGAACTCAATCCCCGCTTAATTTACTGTGCGATTACGGGGTATGGATACACCGGACCCTATCGAAATCGTCCCGGTTACGATGCGGTGATTCAGGCACAGGGTGGCATTATGAGTATTACCGGACCCGCGGACGGGGACCCGTTTAAGGTGGGGGTGGCGATTGTGGATATTACGGCGGGGATGTATGCCGTCATGTCCATTCTTGCCGCGCTCCATTATCGGCACCGTACCGGGAAAGGACAGTTTATTGATATCGCTTTGTTTGATAGCCAATTGGGGTGGCTTGCCAATGTAGGAAGTGCTTATTTGACCACAGGCACTCCTCCGGCGCGGCACGGGAATGCCCATGCAACTATTGTTCCTTATCAGACCTTCGCTACGGCTGATGGGGGTTTGATGTTAGCAGTGGGCAATGATGGGCAGTATGTCGCCATGTGCACTGTAATGGGACGAGATGACTTGAGCGTAGATGAACGTTTCCGTACCAATCCGGCACGGGTAGTGCATCGGGCGGAGCTTATCCCCTTATTAGAAACGATATTCCGTACCCGCCTGACCCGTGAGTGGGTGGAGACACTTTTAGATGTTGGGGTTCCCTGCGGACCGATTAATGATATTCCTACTGCATTAACGGACCCGCAAACAACAGCACGGAGGATGGTACAACACCTTCCCCATTCGTCAGGGGGAATGGTCGGGATGGTGGGTCCCGTTCCTAAAATGAGTGATACCCCGCCGACCATTCAAAGCATACCGCCTGCCCTTGGTCAGCATACAGAAGAGATTTTGCAAACCCTATTGGGATATGACGATGTGAAAATTGCCGAACTTCAAGCCAGGGGTATTTGTTGATGGCTTATAACCACACGAATTACCACGTATTCCTCTTATAAAATAATGATCGAAATTACGTCTTTCAAGCAAGAAACGAGGGTAAAAATAATTCCCACAGTAAATTATTTTTCCTGTAACTGCGTAACTGTTAAATGATTAAAGCGATTCCAAAAAGCGTTGCAATATGGCAGACCAATTTGCTTTCGCCGCATTGTTGAACTCTTCTGTTTGTAATCCCATCTGTACGGCAACGATTGCCGCCGTTCCATCTTTTTTGGGTTCACTGGTTACTCTTACATCCGAGCCATCCTTCGCTTTGGTGCGCCACGTCATGCGATTATCCGTACCACTCACCCGTACCTCTTTGGCAATAAGCGCAAGAACATCTTTATCATTCACGGCAAATTGCACCCATTTATCCATCAAGTCCGTCATCGTAAGGGTTGTAGATTTGCTGACGCTTGTCTGGAATGTTCCATCGGGACGTTGTCCGGGAATACGCCGCCCGATAAATTGCTCGTAGGCAACTGTCACAGATTGTGCCCACCAGCCGATATTGTCAATCTTTCCCTCAAGCTCCCCCAGAACGTGAGTCGCAATTTCGTGGTGGCTCAACTCTTTGGCACCAATCGTTTCCATATAGTGAAGCCACTGATCCCACGACCAATGGGTGGCACGTTCGATTGAGGTTATACGCGAATTTGTTGCCATAGGCTCCAGGTTCTACTCATTTGGATTGTCGAAAACTTTAGGAGTCAAATGCTTGACATTCAATCCACAGGGGTTGAATATGAGCTACGGGCTGATCCCACAACCCGAGTTGGGCATCCACACGAAACAATTGCGCCCATGCCTCTGCGGTAAACGCCTTACGAAGACGCGAGGCATAGGAACCCACCAACACCTGTAGGTAATGGTCAACATCGTAGTCACGCCGATCCTCGCCTATCGCCCCACTGACCGCACCGGCACCAATCGTGCCATCTTCCGTGCCCTCGTCGCGCTCATCCGGAAGCCATATCGGTTTACCGCCAACCCCACGGTAACAACGCACACGTTCGCCCGTCCGCCATTGGGTGCGCCCGGCGGCAAGTAACGCCTCATAGACAAACTCGCGATGTCGTTCCCTGGTCTGCATGTATGCTTCAGGGCGCTTGGTTAATCGTAGCCGCGTTGCTACTTCTACAGTAGGAAGGGTACGCCCCCTGAGTGCATTGACCGTATCCAGAAAAGCCTGTCGTACTCCGCCTATATCACCGTTTAGCGTGTAGTGTAACGCTTCATGGAGGAACCGTTCGCCAAAGGGTTCGGCGCGGCTTGAGCGTAATGCGACTCCGCGCACCACCAATTCACCGCTATAGGTGAGAAGGGCATAGTTTTTCACTTCATGGCTAAACATTGCCTGATAGCGTCCGTCATACTCCAGCCGAAGCCCCTGTGGGAGCGTCGCCCCTACCTCCGCCACGAGGGTCCGTTCCTGCACTTCACTCCAGCCTTGTGGTACTGAAAAGTATACCCCATCGGTATCGGCTTCTAACAAAGCCACACCCCGTTCGCGCAAGGCTTCCACTACGCTATCCAACACCTCCCGTCCGCGCCGGGTCACTTCATCTGCCGCCTTGGGGTCGCCAAAAAGTGCCATGGTCCCCGCGCCCATATACCCGTAGGCAGAATTAATCACCAATTTCATTGCCGCCTGAATTGCATGATGCCGACCCCCTTCGAGCGAATCGGCAGAGGTAGTACGGGCGGCAGATTTATGGTCTAGGCGCAAAGCGGTCAGGCGGTCCACCAGATTGATCATCACTTCCAACGGGTCACAGGCGGGTCCAATCCGGTAGAGCCGCATCAAGGATGGGTAGAGCGAGGCAATATCCGCCTTGACCACTTGTCGGGCAACCCCGGCGGCAAAAAGGTAAGCCCCTCCCCCGGCGTGTTGACTTGCATTTATAGGGCGGTGGGATGGCGCGGGAATGGCTCTTCCCATCCGTAGGTAGGCACGGACCAACATTGGTTCGAGAATACCCATCGCAGGACCCGCAGAGGCAACCCGTTCATACGGGCGCGGGGTCATCCCTGCGAGTACAAATGCCGGTCCTAAAAGCCGTTGCGACAGGGCATCTACCTCCGCTACATCATCCAGTGCATAACGTCGTACGGAATCAGGGTCATTTTGATAGGTTTTAGCAACCGCCGCCCCGGAAAGATAGACGCGACCGGGGCGGGCAACGCCAAAAGCTTGCGCCACTGCCTTTAACCCATGACTCGGCAAATCACGCACGATAAAGTCGTGGCGGCGGACTGCATCCAATGTATCAATGAGCTCCCGTCCTGCAACACGGAAACGGGTTCGCCGCCGTCCTCCGCCCCCACCCTCGTCATGACGACGCAAGGGTAACGGTCCCGGTTGCCGCCCCAGTAATAAGGATACATTAAGTCGGGTAGCACGGTCGCTCAAAAAAGGTAAATCAAAACCGAGCAGATTGTGGTTTTCTATGATGTCGGGGTCGCGTTCGCGTATCAGGGTGCAGAGCTCTTGTAGTAGCCAGGGTTCATCTTCGGGGTGGGGGGCTTCTAATATCGTTTCCAATCCGTATGAATCACGAACAGCCACCATAAAGATACGTCCTTCGTCCGGGCTGAGTGATGTTGTTTCAAGGTCAAATTGAAGGCGATGCAACTCACTATAGCGCAATCCGCGAAAGTAGACCTCTCCACTTTGCATCAGATATTGTTCTACGGGACCTACGCCGTAGTAGCCATCCAGCTCACTGACCCGCTGTACTGCGTGTCCCAACCGTGCCCAAGCCCCTACGCAAATTGCCTTTTCCAACACATTGCCACTGCGGGCACTCAATAGGTAACGGTAGCTATTGCCATCGCCCTCCAATTCCTTGTAAGCAATGCGGGCAGGGGACGGAGTTGGGGCAAGGTCATGACCCATGTGCGTAAGGTCATCAAGCGTGGTGGCTAAGAGCCAGGGGTTGAAGCGGTTACGGGAGCAACGAATGCCCGCTTCGGTGCGTTGCCAGACCAAAGCAGTCCCATCACGGTCTGCCCACACCGAAACAATGCCGGGGGTTGGGTTCCACCCGTATAGGATGTCATCCGGGGATAAAGATAAATTAGAAATAGAGAGGGGTTCGCCGGACATGGGTTGCCTTTGATAATTTTCCTACCGCCGTGCTACGACAAAATTTCAATCGTCATACGCTTCACAGGAACCATACAGTGAAGTTGCTTCCACTGTACACGCAGGGTGCGACCCCTATACACACATATAAGGTTGTCGCTATCACTTCTTACACTAACAAGGGGTGACCGCCCGCCCCATCGCAATTTTAGCTATGTGCTTCGTGGTAAGGGCGTGGGTAACGTGTTGGACCAGGGCAAATATCATCAAAGCCAATCACAGAGAGGGTTTCCGGCACCGTACGTCTCATTGTTTTAGCGGCGCAGACCACTTGCAAAACGGTTTCAGCGTTACAGCCGAAGATAGCGGTAATGTCCAGGTGGGCTTCTAACAGGGCTAGCGTTGCGGCTTTCACTGATTCTGCATCCAACGGACAATCCGTAAAAGAGGGCATGGCGATACACTTGTCACCGTTCCGCAAGACTGGGATAGCCCTCGATATGGAATCCAATCATCTCTATATGGCAATGCCCATTCTCAATCAGGTGACGGGGCTTGTATCTCTCCCCGAAAGTTGTCGGATGCCACCGAATCGTAATGATTGGATAGGCGTAGTCATCTACCAATACCATTGGTAGGCTTAGCTGTTGAAGGTTTTGCTCCATGCGGTCACCGTAACCATACACCTTCTGTACTTTTTACTTAACCCCACAACTGCCGCAAAAACTTGATTTTTTCGTTCGCCTGATAGGTCTGTCCCCCTTCGTGATGGTTGTATCGCCAGACGCGCATCTCTTTGGCTCCGGCATAATGGTTGTAGGCGGCAAAAACAGTAGATGGGGGGCAAATCTCATCCATCAACCCTACCGATACTAACGCAGGGGCGGTGGCTCGCGCCGCAAAATTCACGCCATCAAAGTAGCCTAAGGTCTGAAAGACCGTTTCCTCATGGTCACGGTGCGTCATGAGATAGCGTACAATCTCCTGGTAGGGATAACTATCGGTAATCTCGATAGCGCGGCGGTAATGGCACAAAAATGGCACATCAGCCATCACGGCTTGCAGGTCTGTCACCAAACCACTGACCGCCAATGCCATCCCCCCACCCTGACTACCTCCGGAAATGGCAAGACGGGTGGGGTCAATTGCCGCATAGTGGCGCGCCGCCTCCACCGCCCGCACCGCATCCGTAAAGACCCGCCGGTAATAATAGGTTGCGGGATTCAAGACTCCCCGCGTCATAAAGCCGGGGTAATGCGGATTGCTCCCCTCCGATTCGGGATCAGGGGTATCACCGCGCATCCACACACTCCCCTGCCCACGTGTATCCATTACAAAACAGGCGTACCCGACACTTGTCCATAGGAGCCAATCGGTCGGAAAACCACGCCCGCCGCCATACCCCTGATATTCCACTATGCAGGGCAATGCGTTGGTACGGTGGCGCGGCAATTGCAACCATCCTTTAATCCGGTGTCCGCCATAGCCGCTAAAGGTTACATCATAACTTTCCACCATTCCTAATCCGTAATCTACGGGGGTAAGGGTGAGATTTAACGGGTGTTTCCGCGCTTCTACTAACGTGTTACGCCAGAACTCATCAAAATCGGCTGGTTCGTCGCGGGTAGGTAAATAGGTTTGGAGTTGGTCTAAGGGTAGATCGAAAAAAGCCATAGTCGTGAGGGGTGGTACGTGGTGAGTGAACAGAAGTAACGACAGAAACAGATGGAACTGTATGCGTGGGAACAGGTGTAAGCAAAAAAGACAGGGAAGAAGTGTTTGGGTATAGCAGTACGGTGAAAGAAACCAAGTTTCTGCCCGGGGAAACCCGGTTCGCCGGTATTCAGCCACCTTTTGCTTACACCCTTTGGGAACTGAAATTTATTCCGCCACCACAGTCAAGCCCAATGTGCCGCATAAGACGTAATTACGACATAAATGCGACAGACGCTTAAGTTGCATCGAATATCCTACAGAGGCATGGACGGCAACCTGCAACTCCAAAGACAGCACGTTATGGGGAGCGTGTTGTCTTTGGCGGTTGTAGAATTCGACTTCTTACAAGGGTTTACGGAAACATGATGTACGTTTACACCCCTATGCGTCTTGGTTATACACCCGGCACCGCCGCCCCTCCTTTATCACTCTGCGAGGTCACTTCGCCCTTGCTGGATACCCTATCGCCCGACGAGTGCGCCACTATTCAAACATTGGCAACCCGCCGCACGTTGGAAACCGGTGCGACGCTCGTCACCCTTAGCAATCCGATGGAGTCGGTTTACTTGATTCTAAAGGGAACGCTTTCAATTCGTACCCTTTCCGGTCAGGATGCCCACGAAATGATTGCAATCATGGGGTCAGGCGATATTCTTAGTTATTTTACCGGGGAGTTTCCCCATCGTGCCGTTGTGACGCTCACCGCCTTACAACCCAGTGATCTGTTATGGTTAAATGTCGCGGATTTTCAACGCTGTTTACAGACCATTCCGGCATTTAGCTATGCCGTTGCCCACCATTTGGCGCACCGTTTGATTGCCAAAGAATATCGCTTTTTTGCAACCTTACGGCGGGGTGTATTGGAACGGCTTGCTTATTGTCTGCTGGCACTGGTTCATCGGCACGGGCAGAACCTTGATCATGGCGGACTCTTAATCCCGTTCCCCCTCACCCAACGGGACCTTGCCGCGATGATAGGCGCATCACGTATTCGGGTGAATCACACCATCCAGATGTTGAAACGGCAAGGGGTATTGTCATTGGCGGAAGAAAACCAATTGGTGATTCACCAGCCGGAGGTATTGGAGCGGTTGTGTGCTTAAACCATTGAGCGATACGATTACGACAAAGTGGCGATATATCCTTAAGTAAAGGCACATATAGTGGTCTTTAAGGAAACAGAGCGCAGGGGAAAAACCAGAAGTGGCGCCCCCAAAGAACCCTGTTGCGGCCACTCTTCTTTTTGCACAACCCAAACCAGAGGGGTGTTTCTTTTTTTTTCCGG
>CBKYSX010000163.1:0-7790 GCA_966690745.1 uncultured Ardenticatenales bacterium | reverse complement strand
AGATTGCCGATGGGTTAGTAAGGTTATCCGTAGAAGCCAACCCCGGCGATGCCCCCGAAGAATTTTACAGCGCCCAGGACACCGCCATCCAAATTGAAGAACGTGGCAATTATGTCTATTTGATGTCCTCTGCCTACGGTATTATTCGCGTTAATAAGACAACAGGAGTTGCCAATACCATCATCAACGTAGCAACGGTTGGCGACAGCCCGCGCGATCTGCAAGTCAGTGATGAATATCTTTTCTGGCGTAACAACGCCGGGTTCCGTATCGCTAATTTCGCCGGTCAAGGGGATGGGGTCAACGGAGCCGGTATGTTTGTAGCGGAAAACGCGCTCTGTCCCCCTGGCGGACCCTGTAACAGCACCGAATATGTCTTCTTAGCCATCGGTGATACGATTCGCCGCTATGATGTAGATGCTGATGTAGTGGGTGGGGTGTTGTACGATATTCCCGTCAGCAATGGTCTGTTTGAGAACATAACTGTAGATGAAGAACATCTCTTCTGGATAGAAGGGCGGCAAACCACATGCAACCCCTTCTGCCAGTATAGTTATTCGCTCTGGCGCATGAACCGCACAGGCGGAACCGCTGAATTGCTCTATCTGTTCCCCGAACAAAGTTTTGGATTACTGGATGCGGACCTAACGCTGGGGGGACCCAATAATGACTACCTCTACTGGGCAGAAGAAGGGCAACTGAAGCGATTGCCCAAAGATGCCGCCGCGATTCCCAGCATTGATATTGACATCACCGATATTGAAGTCAATCAGGCAATCCAGGACTTGGATAACAGTATCGGCTTGATTCAAGACAAACGCACCGGCGTTCGGGTACACGTCAATGCGGCAGGACAAAATGTAGAAGGGGTAACGGCATATCTTTACCTTATTAATGGAAGCGGCACCGTTATAGACGGTCCGTTGGCACCGAAAAGCGGCACCTATTTCCTTACGGTACAAGACAATCCCAATCGTGCGACCTTTGACCATGCCTTCTTTTATGAATTGCCGATGGAGTGGGTAGAGGGGACATCCTTACGCCTTCGCGCTACGGTAAACCCTATTCAGGTTCCGCTCGAACCGAATTACAGCAACAACACTGAAAACACTACAACCTTTACTCTGCGCGAATCGCCCACACTCAAAACCCATCTGATTTCGTGGGGCTATACGGTATCCGATACCTTGTACGCCCCGAACACCTATCAGGATATTTATCAGGCACTCTCGTGGATTCGTAGAACCTATCCGTTGGCAAGCACTTCCGGCAACTATGACTCCCCCAATCCCGGTTTTTATCTCAATGTACGGTACATCAATGATGAAAATCTGGGAGATCATGTGATGCGAACGGCTGACCGTTGTTTGGAAATGAGTGAGAAAAACATTTCCAAATGTGCCGCCGCCTATGCGAATGACTACGCCAAGGAATTGCGGATTGCGGAAGGATTACCCGATTCCGAATTGGTCTA
Source organism: uncultured Ardenticatenales bacterium (assembly GCA_966690745.1). GTDB lineage: Bacteria > Chloroflexota > Anaerolineae > Ardenticatenales > Ardenticatenaceae > CBKYSX01. Next base: position 6,316 of record CBKYSX010000163.1, on the reverse strand, counting down.
TAGCATGATTTTTGACGCGCCGGGGTTGCCCTTCCCACGCGGTTTCGCCACTGATGGTGTATCGGCAGGACCCACAGGAAGTAGTAACTGGGGTTGGGATAACGATGGTTCCTACGGGGATTGGTATATGGGACACGAAGTCGGGCATAACGTGGGTCGCCCCCACCCCGATGACGAAAATTCGGATGACCCGGACACCGAAGATGTCAGCGAGGGGTGTGGACACAGCCCGTCCGATCCCAATTTCCCCTACGATTTCACCGAAATTGGGCTGGGCGATATGTGGGGGTTGGATGTGGGCGACATCGGCTTGAATGGTGATTTAGACCCGCGGGTCTATTCCAATGCCACATGGACCGACATGATGGGCTACTGCAACAACCAGTGGATTAGCGATTACACCTACGAAGAAATTTACGACTTCTTATCCGCCCGCGCCCCCGCCTATGACCCGCCTCCGGCGCGGACGGGCGAGGCATATATTGCTCTGTTCGGTATGATAGAAGCCGATGATACCCCCAACGCTTCCTTTAATCTGGTCAGTTTGTGGGACAGCCCCGGACCGTATACCACACCAACCGGCTCCGTTTACGAAATGCGCTTTTTAGACAGCAACAACGACCCCATCGCCGCCTATAACTTTGATGGCGATGCCGAGGATGGCGGTGGCGACCTGCTGGGTTTTGATGTGGTGGTTCCCTTCCCGTTCAATACGCAGACCATTCAGATCATTCAAAACAGCAATGATACTGTACTGGCAACCCATACCATCAGTGCCGCACCGCCTAGCGTCAGCAACGTTGCCTTAGTGTCGCCTACCAATCCCGTCACAGGCACTCATACCCTGCAATGGAACGCCAGCGACCCTGATGGGGACACGCTTACTTATAATGTTTTCTACTCGCCTGATAATGGCGCAATCCTAACATCTTTCGCTGTAGGGCTGAATAATCCATCGGTACAGGTAGACACCACCTTACTGCAAGGAAGCCCCAATGGAACCTTCCGTGTTATTGCCAACGATGGCGCACGGCAAGGCGAAGGCAGTAGCCCCGCCTACATCATTGCAAACAAGCCTGCCCTCGTCACCTTTATGTTCCCGCAAAACGGGCTGGAAGTGCGGTATGGAACACAGGTCAATTTCGGGGTGCAGGTAGATGACCTGCAAGGGCATGTACCGGATAACAATATTACATGGCGAATCAACGGAAGTGCCATATTGGGTGCATCAGGACCTTACTTTACATCCGATTTACTCCCGGTTGGCACCAACACGATTACCGCACGGGTCGTGAATAGTGTCGGCGTGGTGACGCTCCAAAATATAACCGTCATTGTGAATGACGATGTTGATTACCCCGGACCTTTGCTTGCCGTGGGTCCTGACCAAATCGGATGGCATCTTGGTGTGGGGGCTACCACTGCACCCGCCCGAACCCTTACTATCAGTAATGTCGGCGGGGGAACCATCAGTTGGTCTGCCACTGAAAATGCATCATGGCTAACGCTGGATGTCACAAGCGGGGGTAACAACAGCACTATCACCCTTACTGCCGACCCGATGCAAGTCACTGCCGGGGAAGTCGAAACCACCATTATCACCATCAATGGAGACAACGGACAAACGATTGAGGTTCCGGTCAGTCTACTGGTGGGGACAGGCGGCGCGTGGTTCCCGCCCGATGCCCCGCCATCCGGTCCGGCAAACCAACTGTACCTGCCGTTGATTTGGCGTGACTAAACAAACTACACAGTTGAGGGTAAAAATCATTCCCGGTGGGAATGATTTTTACCCTCGTTTTTCGTTTAAAGTGCGTAAACCCAAAAGCAGGGGTGAGGCAACCATTGCCTCACCCCTGCTTTTGTAAGTATATCTTTCGTTTATGCCGTTCGTGTTGCCTGCGGTTCCCAACTTTCAACCAGGGGGGTGGACATCTCCTCCCCCATCACCTTGTTTTTTCCCTGCCGTTTCGCCAAATATAAATAAAGATCGGCTTGAATGAGTTGCTGGTCCAAAGATGAAATACCAAAACTATCTACCACACCAACGCTCACCGTGGCGCGAACGTCAGGGTGAATCGTATGCCAGGGGTACTGTTCAATCCGTTGGCGAAACTGCTCGGCAAGCGCACACATCTGGGAAAATCCATAATTCGGCACTGCCATTACAAATTCCTCGCCTCCGTATCGCGCCGCACTCCCCTGCGAGGGGCAGATGGCACCTAATTCCGCCGCGACCGTTTGCAATACCTTATCCCCGATATGATGTAACCATGTATCGTTAATGCGCTTAAAATTATCTATGTCACATAACAACACGGCAAAGGGTTGACCCATCCGTTGGCTATATTCAAATTTAGCCGTTGCCCATTCTTCAAAATATTGACGGTTATACAGTTTCGTTAATCCATCACGGATTGAAAGCTCCCGGATTCGGGCGTTGGCAGATTGCAACTCTTCATAAGCCTGTTCCAATTGCTGATTTTTTTCCGCAAGCACCGCCATTTCGCGGCGGGTAGATTTAACCTCATATTCCACTTCCAACTGACGCATTTTTGCAACCAGATGGTCTTGATAACGTGCCTTATCAATGTTGTGATAAAAACGGAAATACCATAATGCTCGCCGATGATTACCCATTTTTTCATATAACGTAATCAGTTCCTGGGTAATTTCTGCCATCAGCGACCGATGGCGTAGACGACTGGCTTTCCAAAAAGCGGTTAAAAGCGAATGTCTTGCTTCCTTCAAATCATTCGTAGAAGAATGCAGTTTCCCCAATGCCAACAACAGATAGGTTTCATCATTGGGGCTGATCGGTGCTGAAGGTTCATGGACAAATGCCAACCCCTCTTGAAGAAAACCCCTGGCTGAATCTAAATCCCCCCGTGCGATCGCGATTTCTGCCATCGTATGAAGAACTGCCCCTTTTACATACGAAAATTCAAAGGGGATATTACCGGCGGTCAATTTACGCAGAATTGAAAGCGATTCGGAGCCAAATCGCCATGCTGTTTCATATTCTTCCATCCAGAAGAAATGCATGGCTAAATTATTCAATTGAACCAGTTCGCCGCCCGGTATGCGAAGTTCGCGGTACATATCCACGGCGCGAACCGCATACGATTCCGCTTGTTGACGATCCCCCAAACGACTATAGGACCCCATAATAATAAAAGAGATATTGGCTTGTGCCGCCTTATCTCCGCCCTGTTCCAATAAATCATATCCTTTTAGCCCCACTTCCAGTGCTTCATCATAGCGAAATTGATTAATGAGAAATTGACCTATTCCAAAATACGCATATCCCATCGTAATCGGGTCGGGGTATTCTTCTGAGAGGGTCAGCGCAATTTTGCCATGCCGATGAGCCACGTCATCGAACTCCATCTGGGCTTCAGCATAGGAGCGAATCGCCCACGCATATGCCTCCTGTTTAAAATCGCCTATCTCTTGAGCAACCTCTGTTGCTTCGGTTGCCCGCGCAATGGCACGTAACGGGTCGTAGGTTTTTAGAAGGGAGGCAAGGGCAATCAACGTCGTGAGGAAATCCGGCGACATAGCAGAGGACGCACGATAGCTATCCAATTGGGATTCAAGCGAGTGCATCAACTCAACGTTCATACCGCAATACATCGCCATGGGGAGAGACGAATCAGGTGCAGGGGATAGCGATAATGGGGAGGGGGATGTTCTGCCCGTTAGCGGTTATTGTATCATAGTTCACACAATGAAATATAGAGAGGATAGTCCCGTTTTTTGGGGAGCCATAGGGCTGTGTAGAAATTCTAATTTTATTTCAAGAGCTAAAGAGCTATCTGCAACCAATGAATATCTGTTCCATAAAGAGAAGCAAGTAAAAGTTTGCTTCGACAAAAGGATGGTTGTTGTGTTCGTAGAGAGCGTTACATTCATTTCCATTACCCGTACCGCCCGATACAGGCACAGCCCTATATTTGCCCCTCATCGGGCGGCAATAACCTGGTGAAACCGCGTTTCTATACTACGGGAAACGTGGTTTCGTCTTTTCCACTTCACGCTATAATCCCGCTATGCGACGATACTTCTATGGCATTTTTCTATTTCTAATGACGCTGGGAATGTGGGCGGGCGCAAGCCACGCCATCGCCCAAACCACTTCCAATACCGAAGGGTGGCTCATAACGGCGCGGCGCACCAACGGACAAAGCGATTTGTGGGCAATGCCCGCCGCCGGGGGCGCGTGGCAACAACTCACCGCCACCCCCGACAACGAACGCAATCCCACCTTTCACCCGGACGGGCATACCATCGCCTACGAAGCCCGCCGCAATCGTAATTGGGATGTTTACACGCTGGACTTACGCACGGGCGAAGAAACTCGCCTGACCACCAATCCCCATTTTGAAGGCTACCCGGCATGGTCGCCTGATGGCAATCGGCTTGCCTTTGCTTCGATGCGCGAAGGAGAATTAGATGTTTTTGTGTTAGAAGTGGACACAGGCTCAGAAACCAACCTGACCCCCAGCTCCACTGCCCATGACTTTGAACCACGCTGGGAAGATGACGAAACCATTCTCTTTGTTTCGACCCGTTCTCGTTCCCATGATATTTTTCGTCTGCGCCTGGGCGATGAGGACCCTAGCCCAGTCATCGAAAGTGCCACGCAGGGGGAACGGGAAGTTCAAGCATTACCCAACGGCTTGCTGGTGATTTCGCAAGTGGAGCGGCTAAGGGAATTACAACGAATTTCCGCCGCCGGAACCCCCTTCGGGGAACCGTTTTCATGGTCGGAAACGGTGCGTTCCGCCGCCGTCAGCCCCGATGGGCAACAGGTAGCATGGTTGGAAGCACGCTATGATGGGGTAATGCTGTATCGAAGTGCAATCGAAGGGGAACGGCAAATCACAGAGCTATCGGGACCGATTCATTTTATGGAGGGTTTGACGTGGGGAACCCCCCGACCTCAATGGATCGAAGCCCGATTGAAAAGCACTCCTCCCCTGTTACCCACCCCCACACCCTATACAGAAGCCAGCGAACTCATCTGGATTGACAACTTAGAAACCCTGCAACCTGAATTGAACCGAAGAATTGTAGATTCCTACACTGACCTACGTGGTAAGATTGCAGGCGAAGTCGGTTTCGACTTTCTGGGGGAGTTAAGCGAATCAGTCCGTCCCATTGATTGGAACAGCGATGAAAGCGATTATCTCTCCTGGCACAAATCGGGGCGGGCATTTGATACGTTGCTTGACCTGGGGTATCGGGGTGGCTACGCGCTTATTGAATTGGTGCGGCAAGATCAACATGGGGAAATCTATTGGGAATTCTGGCTCCGTTGCCCTACGCAGGATGGCAGTTGTGGTGAGCCGTTGGTCAATGCCCCCTGGGATTTTTCCTACGCGGCACGCTGGGAAATCGCCCCCGGACAGGGCGGGGTTCCGAAATCTTTTGTTCCCGGATATTATGTCAATTTTACCCGCTATGCAGAAGATGAAGGCTGGGAACGGATCACCGCCTATGAAAGCCCAACTTTCGATTGGCGCGAAAACAACATTGCCGCCGAATTCTGGCATTATCAATACACCGGCGGCTTGACATGGTATCAGGGAATGCAGGAAATTTTGACCCCTGCCGAAATGGAAGAATACTTTGGTTGGCAAATCCTGCGCGATCAATCCATGGCACGATGGCGGCTGATTAGTAAAGGCGTTCCCCTCCCCGCCGAAATTTGGAACGTTCCCGCTGAAATTGTCGTCCCTTAACACGCAACATACGACAAACCCACTTCCCTAAAAGGAGTCCCGAATGATAAATCTGGTCGTTCACGCAACCCATGAAGCCGGTGTAAAAGTCGGGGGGATTGGCGCGGTCTTGGACGGGTTGTTGGGGGCGCAGGCATATAACGAAGCCGTGGAACGCACCGTACTGATCGGACCTTATGACCCTGACGATGGGTTGGAGATGGAGCGATTACGCGCCCGCCGCAACGGGTTCACCGTTTTATATCATGCCCGCGAAGGCATTGCCAATGTGCCAAATGCAGTTGCATTGGCATTCCATCGGGTGCAAAGTTATCACGGGGTTTCGATTCTTTATGGCAAACGCCGCTTCGGGACGGTGGAACATGAGGTCATTTTGGTAGATAGCCGTAAGGCGCGGGTGGATGCGATTAACGATCTGAAAGGGTGGCTCTACGCCCAACATGGTTTGCATAGCACAAAGTACGAAAATTACCCTGAATTTAACTATTTTATGGGCGGTGCGGCGGCACAGGTCAATGCACTTCATGCGCTGATTGGCGATGTTGAAGGTGCTTATTTTATGGCGCACG
>CBKYSX010000162.1:0-7798 GCA_966690745.1 uncultured Ardenticatenales bacterium | reverse complement strand
CGCGAACCCGCGCCGCCGATAGAAAAACTTTGGTGCGGTGGGCTTCGGGCAAAATACGTCGCCGGTCTGCGTGGGAAATCACCAGATTATCATATTCGGGGATAAAGCGAACGGGGACGGGTGTTTCTTCCGGGGAAAGTACGCCGTCAGGCGTATCGAATAGCTCTATGCCTTTTTCATCTTGATAAACCACCAACTGCGCCCGCAGGGGCTGGATTACTTCTTTTAATTTGGTTAAGCCCGACCACGCCTGAATATCCATGACACTTGCCGGACCAAACGCTTGCAGATAGGCACGAATGAGGGTCGGCAAAGTTTCTTCGGTGGCAAGCGGTTGTCCGGTGTGCTGTTCAATTAAGGCGTACCGGACATCCCCCCCGTAGCCCCACGTTCCGCCGGGCGGCACTTGCACCAACGGTAGTTCAGTGCGAATCAGGTATGCCATCGCCTCACGGTCCTGGTCGGGGGCAATCTCGCCCAACATGGCACGGAGTTCCGTAAAGGTGCGGGGTTGAGTACGGAAAAAATCTCGCGCGGCTTCGATCAAGGGTTCGGGGGTTAATGCCCGCGCCCGTGCGCCAAAGAAGGCATTGAGGGCACGGCGCAAAGCGGGTTGAAGGGCAGGGCGAAAGGCAAGGTAATCATCGGAAGTTAGCAGGTGAATGGTGGAGCGCATGAGGGTGGCGCGAACCACCGCTTTTGCTTCCATTGCTACTGTTAAGTTTTCTTTTTGGAAGTTATGGAGGCGCGTCCATAGTCCAATATAAGGTGGGTTCTGCACCTGTGCTTGTAATCCTGCCAGTTGTGATATGGCGGCGGGAACAGGCAAGTTCGCCCGCTCCAACAATAGCTGACGGGCTAACAGGGTACGGTTTAAGTGACGCAGGGAAAGGGTTTGGGTACTCATGCCTGTTTACTACAGAGAATTCAGTGCTTAGGGCAAGGAGCTACATCACCTGATGGGATTAGAGGCTCATTCCATTATTGAGAATAAAAGAGATTTACGCTTCCTTCCCAATTTCCCAACGCGCCCTCGTTACATCCGCCTTCGCGTCCTTCGGGGCTAATTTGGAGGGTGTGAAAGCCGGGGTCATATTCCCCCAATTCGACATATTCCGTTAAAAAACCCTGTTCCGACAAAGGACCGACGAAAGAGGTTGTTGTTATAAAATTTCCGTCCACGAACAGATGGAATGCCACATCGGAACAGGCACCTTCGCCTAAAATCAGTTCGGTTGCCAGATACCCGGCGGTTTCGATATCAACATAGGCAGACAATATATCGTCATTGCGTTGACTGCCATCGTTACAGCACCCGTCAATCGTAAAGGTTTGGCTCAAAATTTCGCGGGGGGTGGCGCAGGGGGAATCATCGGAGAAGCGTACATCAAGGGTAGCGAACCAAACCGATTCCGTACCATCCGTGGCGCGAATTGTGACATTGAGCGAGTAGAATCCTTCCACAATTGGAGTGCCGTTCCACCACTGACAGCCGTTGTCAAAATAGGGGAAGAGTGTACAGCTGTCGCCATCATCCCCGAACAGACAATAAGGGATATCGGTATCATTATTTTGGTAAATATCTGCCCCGTTTGGATCAAAGAGGAAAAATTCGACCCCGGCAATATCCGTGCCATCGGGCAGGACAATGGGGTCGCTTCCGTCATACGCATTGGGATAATAAGTACCGACCCCCAGCACCATCACATCGGTAAAGAGCGCGGTCTGTAAATCCTGCGCCGTCCCATCGGGAACATAAATACCGCCCCCGAACAACCTGTCCTCTTTGGGCAAAGGTACACCGATGTCCTGATAACCCTCAATTGCATTCCAAACCGTAGATTCCGATTCACCCGTTTCTTCTTCGCTTTCAGAAGTGGTCGTCTCTTCTGACTCCGAATTCGTGTTTTCCTCCTCTGATTCACTTTCTGAATCAGTCGTTGTTTCTTCCGATTCGGAATCGGTGTTCTCTTCCTCCTCCGATGTGTCGCCGGAGGCATCGGCAATCGCCGTTAAGGTCGCGGATACCGATTGTTCTACGCTATCCCCGTTGTTCCCCATGTCGCCGCAGGCGGTGACAACCAGCAGAATGATAACAAGCCACACACTGCGCCACATGGCAGACTCTCCTTTGCTCATACACAAAAGGGCGGGTTGACAAGAATTGGGAGCGGGAAAGAGAGGGATGTTGTTGTTTGCGCTTCTCAATGCCCAATACCCTCTACCCTCCCTGCAACAATCGCTCCTTCTGGGGCGTGCAGAAATCGGGAATGAGGGTCTCTTGTAAATAAACGTCGGCAAAGACCAAATTTCCCTGTGCTTCGCAGGCTTCAAAGGCAGTAATGGCTTCACGCACAGCCTCCTCCACATTGGGGGTATCCCCCATCTCCGTGTAAATCTGCGCCTTCAATTGGGCAAGATTGGCTTGAAAGAGATAGGCGCGGGCGGCAAGGCGGAGGTAATAGGGATCATCGGGTAGGGCGGCTATCGCCCGGTCTAAATCAGCGGCGGCATCTTCGACGATTGCCAATGCCTCCGTCTGTCGTTCCGTGCGTTGGTCGGGGTTCAAATCGGCGCGAAGAAGGATAAGATAAGCTTGTAAACGATAGGCGGGCGTACTTGCCAGCCCCGCCACCGCTTTTTCGTACTCTGATAGGGTATCCGTTGCCGCAATCTGTTGCCCCCGTTCATAATGGGCAAGCGCAGTTGCCACCAACGGCTCTGCCGCCTCCATATCTGCCTGATCTACAGGCGCAACCGTCAGCAGACATTGAGCGCGGAAATGTGCCACATTGCCCAAGCCGATATGTGCCAATACGTAGCGGTCATTGCTGGCGATGGCACTTTCGAAGGCGACTTCGGCAAGATCGCTCCGGGTTTGGCTTTCCTCACCACAAGCACGCTCGGCATAGGCGAGCTCCAATTGCGCTTCCCCTTTCAGGGTATAAATCACTTCTTTGCCTGCGCCTTGTTCGGACCAGCGTAAGCGTCCTGTGGCAGTGCTGTTAGCGGCATCTTCGGCGCGTTCGATGACGGCAATCATCTCACTTCGTAAGCCCCGCCGTTCGCGGTCCAACGCCCGCGCAATCCATGCCAACGCCCGCCCGCGATTGTTGACCGTTTCCCACACCACCGCGCTATCTCCGGTTCCTGTATTGGTCGGGTCAAAGGATGGGGGGAGCACAATCGGATCGCCCATGCGTTCATGCCCGAAACGCGCTTCGATAGGAAGGGAGAGGTCGGGTTTGACATAGAATTCAATCGTCAACGCCTCGAGCCCATTCGGTTGTGTTTCCAGCACGCCGTATATCAACACATTGGCGTTCAAATCAAAGGCGCGTTCTTCGGCGTTGCCCTGCCGGATTTGTTGATTCGACCCCGCAATCATGCCAATCGTGGTGCGTTTCACAAGGGGCGATAACCCATCGTGCCAAACCTCTATCGGGTTGCCGAAGGCTTCTTCATAGACAGGTTTCTCCTGAGTTAAGCCCTCTGCCACCCATTGGCTTAACAGCGTTGCAGTGTCCGAGGCTTCTACGCGCCCGTTCCGAAGTTCGCCGAAGGTTGCCACCGCGACATTAAATTGAGCGGCGTTGTTAGGCATTTTGGCGGGGACGAATGCCCAATAGGCTCCCCCCGATAGCAAAAAAGGCAGGGCGAGGGCAACCGCAAACATCCAGATCGGAATCACGATTTTGCCGATTTTGATGATGTTTTTGCCCACCGTAATGTCGGGGGCGACCTTGCTTTCTTTGTCCACCATCACATTGGCAAGAATGACATCCCCCTGTGTGCCGGTAATGGTGTTGCTGATGGTTGGAAGGGGTTCCGGCTCCGGCGGCAAGTCGGCTTCAATGGGGGAACGTGCCAGCAAATCGGCTAAAAACGCCGCGCTGTCGGGTTGCCCTGCGTATGCCTCTTGCAGGACATGGAGCAGGGGGAGCAGGGCGGGTTCGCCGAGGGATACCGCACCGTACCGTTGTGCCACCCGTATCGTTTGCGCGGCGAACTGCTCCCCCGATGTATTCAAATCAATTTTGGGCAATAGCCCCGCCAGCCCTGCGGATTCCAACAGACTTTGCCGCTCCAGAATGGTTCTGCCCTGTTCGGCAAGCAGGGCACGGAGGCGGGTTTCGTCGGCGGGGGGCAAGGGCAGGATAAGCGGCATGGATGGGGTAGGTGGGGGCTAGGAGCAAGGGGAACCGGCATAAGTCCGTACTCCTTGCTATTCTAATGTAGTATGGGTGGATTTATCGTAGCAGAAAGCAGGGGGCGGTGACAAGGGGGAAGCATAGGCTTTTTGCCATGCAAAAATGCCACGATTATCATTCAAACACATTCCCAACGGGGTAGCAATCGTCCTTGGTTGAAAGAAAAAGTGTGTTTAACTGCTTAATTCCCCGATGATTTTGGCAATGCGCCGTTCGCGGGTTTCCTGTGTTTTGGCATCGTTGACTTGCCGTACATATTCTTTGCGGCGCGAGAAGGCTATGGTGTCAAAGGTTTCTTTTACCCCTGCTTGGGTCAATGCCGCCATCAGATCATCAGGCACTTCAACAGTGCGCGGCTCAGTATCCAGTTCCAGAATTACCTCTACCTCGTCCCCCGCTTTCAAGCCGGAGGCTTCGCGGTGTTCCGCGCTAAAGGGGAGCAAAAATGTATCGCCATAGACCCCCACGGTACTGCGATAGGTATAGCCGTTAAAGGTGGCTTTCACACCCGGTTTCTTGCTTTTGCCGAGGGCGGCGATGGCTTCGGCAGGAATGACAATGCCTGTGGCATTTTTGCCTTCTGCTTGAAAAATCCGGGTTTTAAAGGTAACTGCCATGAGGTTGCTCCTTGAATGGGTCAGTGTAAATGGTGGTATTCCATCCTCAACGGCGGGCGGGTCAACGGGTTCATTTTGGAACGCTCTGAATTCCCTGACCCGCCCCTACCATCTTTTGAGAGTTTAGGGTAAATGGCAAAAGAAACCAGGGTTTTTACGGAACACAATCTTGGTTTCTCCGACATAAAGTGGATTAACTATGCCTCGTTTTCCGTAGTGCCTGTATCGCCTTCGGTGTAGGGTTTATAGGTCAGAATCACCACGCCGGAGGGGGTGGGTTTGGCATCCACCAGTGTCAATCGTTGCAATGCGGACCCATCCTGGAAGAGCCGTTTGCCTTCTCCGGCAATAGCGGGATGAACGAACAGCACCAATTCGTCGGCGAGTTCGTTTTCCACCAGCGAGCGCACCAATGTCGGGCTACCGGCTGTTGCAATCGTGCCGCCCGGCTGTTGTTTCAGGTCATTAATGAAGGTGGTGAGGTCTTCCTTAACGTGGGTAGAGTTTTGCCATGTGAGATCGTCCTGATTCAACGTGGTGGAAAAAACATATTTGGGAGTGGTGTTTATGAATTCGGCAAAATCGAGGTCTTCGGTGGCATTGGGCCAATAGTCTGCCCATTCTTCATAGGTGACACGCCCCAACAAGATGGCATCTTGTTCGCTGGTCAGTGCCGTCATCGCTTCGCCCATGACATCATCAAATGCGAATTGGAATTTATAGGGGTCCTGGACTACGCCATCTAACGAAATAAAGAGATAGGTTGCGACTTTTCGCATGAGGTTTGCCTTTCGTGATAAATGTGGAGGGGGTTCAATCTCCCCTGAGAGTTGGTTGTAATACAAAGAATTTACAAAGTACTTGCCGCCTGTTGAAGCAATGTTCCCAACAGGTCGTAATCTATCGTTTTGTCTTTCAGCACCCGCACCGTTTTGCGTTCAGGCGGACCGTCTTTTTCAAAGAATCCATCGGGCGCGGCAAGGTCTTGCGCGTTAAAAACGGTAAAACTGACCCACTTTTTGGCGGCTCCGATCACCGCAAGATATTTACCGTTTTTTTTGTAATGGGGTTTGCTGTATTGAATCTGCCCGGTTGCTTCGGGTACGGTGTTTTGGACAAGTTCACGCAAGCGAGTGGCGGCTTCGATTTTCCATTCCTCGTCCAGTCCTTGAATATAGGCAGTGACTTCTTCGTTCATCGGGATGCTCCTTGTTTGGCAACGTTGTACATCAAATGGGTTACAGCAGAAGCAGTAATAACCCGCGTTACTTCCAGTTCGACGCTATTGTCGAGTGTATCAAAGAGGCGGATGCCCCCACCCAACAGAATCGGTACCAGATGAAGTTGAATCCGGTCTACCAACCCTGCTTGCAGAAATTGGCGGGCGATGGAGGCTCCTCCGGCAATGGCGACAGTTTTATCTCCGGCGGCGACGCGTGCCTGTTGGAACGCACTTTCAATCCCATCCGTCACAAAGATAAACTCCTGCGCGCCTTTGGCTTTTTGGTCGGGAATCGTATGGGTGATAATCAGGTGCGGTATCTTATAAGGGTTATCCACGAATCCATCAAAGGCGGCTCCCATTTCATAACTGCGCCGCCCCATGATGAGTGCGCCAAAGGTGCTCATAGATTCTTCGATCACTGCCCGGCTTTGTGGAGACGGGTCAAAATACCAGTTATGGAGCGAGCCATCTTCTTCATTCACCCCGGCGATATATCCATCTAACGACATTGCCATATCAAGAAGTGTGTTAGTCATGATGTTGTTTGGTGTAGATTAAATTCCATATTACATAGTGCATAGACGACTCTTCCTCCGTCGTTTTATGCACTATGCAGTCTTGTTAGAGTGCTCCGGCACGGACGGGAAGTTCAATGGCTTCGGTTTCTTCCGCGGGCGCATTCCCATAACTGGCGGACAACATACGGTAGGCGCGAGAACGCATTCCCCAGATGGTCACGATCAATCCGATGATGGCGGCGGCGATGAAGAGCAATGCTAACCCGCGATCTTTCCCGGTCCCAAACCAATCCCCAATCAGTTCAACCCCGGCTCCGGTGGTCATAAAGGGGATAAAGACGAGTTGAGCAATCGGACCAATGAGGAAGGCAGTGATGGGGGAAGCCGCTTGTTCGACGCTCTGGGCAAAGCCGAAGACGCGCCCTTGCCGTTCGGGGGCAATCATTTTTTGCAAAACGGTTTGCTCAGAAGCTTCCACTACCGGAATCAAGCACAGGTAGATGAACATACCAATTGCCAACGGAACAATCGAAGCCTGTAGTGGGAAGAGAATCGTAATCGTCCACATGGCGATATTGGCGAGGAAGAGGGTACGAATCGGATTTTTACCCAAGCCGAACCGTGCAATCACTAAGCCACCGATAATAAAGCCGAGGCTTAACACACCCCACAAAATGCCCCAGACCTGCACCGATACCAATTCCAACCCGTAGGCATCCATCAGCGACATGAAGACCCCGCCGAGAAAGTTGTTAAAGGTATGGAAGCCGATGAGCGCGAACAGACCCGGAACGGCTTGAATCGCCCGAATCGAACCGGGAATATCAATGCTATTGGTATTGCCATCGGCGGAGACAATTTTTTCTTCGGGCAGATCAATCGTCCAGAGGTGAACCAGCACCACCACACATGCCACAATTGCCAGTACGAGTGTCCAATAGACCCCGATAAAGCCGATTGCCAGCCCGCTAAAGATGGAAGCGATGAGGAAGGCAACCCCGGTGGCAGTTCCCACCATGCCGTTGGCACGGTCACGGTCTGCTTCTGGGATTAAGATGGTTACGAGCGTAGATAAGGCGATCCCGCGCAAGTTCCCTGCAATGGCTCCCGCCAATGCCAGTACGATGAAAAGCCACAATTGCGGGCTGGTATCGCTGGTAAAGGTTTCGGGGCTGTTGGTGCTATAGACAAGGAAAGTCAGGGCATAAAGAATGAGCGAGGCAATCC
>CBKYSX010000161.1:0-7801 GCA_966690745.1 uncultured Ardenticatenales bacterium | reverse complement strand
AAGAAATCAACGGCAAGTTGGTTTATACCGAAGTGCCGCAACAAAGCCTTGAAAGCATCATGCGCTTGATTGGCTACGCCCACCCGCGCCCGGCGACGGAATACCCGACCCATCCGATTCCGGCATTGCCGCATGAGGTTACGGACCGTCCGTTGCGTCTTGTGCCGCCGACGGGTCGCGCCGCCGCGCCGCGCCTGCGTGCCCAACAACGGAACAATATCAAGGCTCTGCCGCGTGTGGCGGTGAGCTAAGGAACGACTTGCATAGTGCATATTGCATAGTGCATAAACGACAACGGCACTTTTTATGAAGTAGCCTTGCCCTTATGCAATATGCACTATGCAATAAAAGAGAGGGTTGGTAGCGAACTACCAACCCTCTTTTTGTTTACGCCCGACCATACTCCCGCCAGAGCCAGCGCAGGGTATCGGGGAAAATTGCCGCGCCATGTTTCAGGCTATGTCCCCCTTCGCCCATCACCAGTTGGTAATCATAGCCCTGATAAGCGAGTGCCGATGCCATGGTTCGGTTCGCCAGTACCCAATCCCCAAAAACAACATTCAAATCCTTTTCTCCTGATTGAAGAAATACCCGAAGCGGCTTTGGTGGGGTGCGCCGAATCATAAAGGGATAGTGATGCCCGCCCCGTATGTTGGTGAAACTGCCGCAATGACTAACCACTTTACGGAAAGCATCGGGGCGTTCCCATGCAACGGTGAAGGCGCAGATTCCGCCCGAACTAATCCCGCAAATCGCCCGCCCTTCCGGATCGTCGGTAATGGAATATTCCTTCTGGATTTCAGGGAGCAACTCTTCCAGCAAAAAGCGGGCGTACCCATCTCCCAACGAATCGTATTCAATACTGCGATTGTCCGCGCCGCCATACACAGGCAACCCCGGTCCGGTATCCCCCGGACTGACAAACAGTCCTATCGTGACGGGCATTTCCCCTTTGTGGATCAAGTTATCGAAAACCATTGGGACATTTCCCTGTGTCAGATATAACACCGCATCCTGAAAGACCATTAAACAGGCAGGGGTAGAGCCATCATATTGGTGCGGCACATAGAGCCAATACTTCCGTGTCGTACCCGGATAAATATGAGTACTGCGCCATTGAAATTGCGTCACGGTTCCCTGTGGTACACCCGGCTGTGGTAAAGAATCAGGACCCAACGTGTAGGGTTCATCGCCCATACTGTAGACGAAGGCGGCTTGGTCTTTAGGGGACATTCCGACGATAGGTTCTTCGGCGGGGGATTGCGCGGGCGGGTTGGGCATGGCGCGATTCCTTCTTTGAAAGTCGTGAGGTTGAAACCTCACGCTGATACGGTAAGCCGGCTTATGGACATTAAGAAAATAACTCCGTAACGGAATCGTTCCCCGCCCTAAAGGGACGGGGCTAATAAACACACGACAACGATAGCTTATTAGCCCCGTTGCTTTAGCCCGGGGTGGAAGCAGTCAAGGGCGGGCGACCACAAGTCGCTAAGCGCATGTGCGATTAAGCACACACCCCTACAGTCAACGGTTCAGCCTGCTTAAGCAGGGTTGCTTTACCGGCATGAATGAGGTTGAAACCTCATGGATTTACCTCTTGCCCTGCTTCTGGTACACTAAGGCTCACATCCCCGAACAAGAACAACCATAGCGAAAGCCCGATTCCGGCATAACGCCATGCCGTTTGGCTCAATACCTCCAACGAGGGAAGGTGATCTGCGATGGTCGAGTTTAATTTAACACACTTCTCCACAGTGCCGGTGTTCAATCTAAAAGCGGTGGTACAAGGTACAGGGATAACCGCAACTACCCTCCGTGCGTGGGAACGGCGGTACGGACTTCCCCACCCCGACCGAAGCGACAGCAACCATCGCCTCTATTCCGAACGGGATATTGCCCTGATTCGCTGGCTGAAAATACGGTTGGAAAGCGGCTTAACGATTAGTCAGGCGATTGAACTTTACTATCGGGTCTATGCCAACCATGTCGCGGGGTTTACGCCTGCGCCCTCTACCAACGGTACCGCCAAAAAACCGCCTTTGCCCTTCCCCGACGCACGGGCGCGGCTGATTGAAGCCTATTTGCGCTTTGATGAAGCCCGCGCCGACCGCTTGTTGAACGGTCTCTTTACGATATACAGTATCGAAGACGTGATGTGTGATGTGCTATATCCCACATTAGTCACACTGGGGAAATTGTCATTGCAGGGCGAGATTAATAAAGCCACCGGACACTTCGCCACCAACTATGCTAAACGCAAGGTTATGGCGTTATTCGACGCTCAACCCATCAATAGCGATGCCCCCCTCGTTGTGAGCGGTTGTGCGCCCCGCGACAAACATGATATTGAGATTTTACTGGTATCGCTTTTTTTGCGCGGGGCGGGATGGCAACTTCTCTATCTGGGGCAAAATGTACCGTTGGTGGATTTACAAGCAACATTGCAAAAATTGCGTCCGGCAATGATTGTTATGTCGGCAACCACCGAAGACAACGCACTGGATTTGATTCCGATTGCCGAAATGGTTGCCGACCTGCCTGCGCCCCGTCCCTGCTTTGCCTTTAGCGGGTATGCCTTTGAACAAAACCCCGCACTGGCAACCTCTATTGTACAGGGCATCCATCTTGGCGGTACGAATCCACGCCTCACTACACATAATGCCGTGCGTCAATTGCTTCGCTCTACCTGAAACCATCCACCGTTACGGGGTCCATGTTTCAAAATAGGCTTGTAAATGATCCAACGCTCGATGTAGATGAATCGGGTCGTCATACCATTGGCTCATCATCATTTCGTTGTGTAGTAACGCGCTACCGTCCCTGCAAGTTACAAGATGCCCTTGGGTGGTGCATCATCACGGTACAACAACCCTTTTACCACCAATAGCACCAAAAAGGAACAGACCACCAGAATCACGGAGAGGGTCAACGCCACGCCCAAATCCAACTCGAAGCCAAGATAAATTGCAAGCGGCATCGTCTGGGTACGTCCAGGGAAATTGCCCGCAAAAATAATCGTCGCGCCAAATTCGCCCAATGCCCGCGCCCACGTCATCACCGCGCCGCTCACCACCGCGCCCCACGAGAGAGGCATGGTGATATGGCGGAATATATCCCAACGACTGCCCCCGTCCAATGCCGCCGCTTCTTTCAATTCCGACTCAATTGCCGCAAAGCCAATCGCCGCCGCCTTGATGTAAAAGGGGCACGCTACAAATAATTGGGCGATTACCACCGCAATCTGTGTAAATGCCAGCGTAATTCCCCATTCGTCCAGTGTTGCGCCAATCAACCCCCGCCGCCCGAAGGCAATTAACAACGCGACTCCCGCCACCGATGGGGGCAGAACCGTTGGCAAATCAATGAGGGTATCAATTGCTTTTTGGAAAGGGAAAGTGCGGCGGGCAAGTAACACGGCAATAGGCGTGCCTAACAAAATGGTGAAGCCTGTGCTGATGGCACTCGTCGTCATACTCAATTGAATTGCCTGTAGCACGTTCGGCTGTTGCAAATTCGCCAGAATAGCAGAAGGGTTGGTGCGGAGGAGTAGGGCTACGAGGGGGACCAGCAAAAATAGGAGTAAGGGCGCACTCAACCACCACACCACATCGGGGGCGCGGCGTTTGGTACGGGCAAGGGATGGCGTTGCCGTCTGTTCCATCGGCGGGGCGTTTAGAGCCATAAACCGTAAGGGAATGAGGTTCATACTCATTCAATGAGCGCTTAAAGTATATTCGCGGGGCACAGGATAGACAAAGCAGAGCTATCGAATGAACCATGAGGTTTCAACCTCATACTGGTATAGCAAGCCTACTGAAGTAGACTAACAACCTGGCCATAAGTAAAGAAAAGGGATTTATTCAATGCCCACCCCCGGTTCCGCGTTGCTCCACCGGGGGCTACCTGTGAGCTCACGACTTTACGGCACTTCGTCGTTGGTCGTTTGCTATTAGGTAGACTTGAGTGGAGCGAATGCGGAACTCATATTGGTCAGCCCACAACCAAATTCTTTAGCCTCACTTTGTAGTCGGCTTGAGCCAACTTCCTCTATCAGCGTGAGGTTTCAACCTCACGTCTTTTATACCCCTTACTGCTTACGACCCTCTAACGCCACAGGCATAAATGTCGCCGCGTCCGCCACCCCGATAAAGCCGTATCGGGTCAAAATTGCCTGCCCTTCGGGGGAGAGCACCAACGCGATAAACTCTGCTGCTAACTCGCTATTGGCACTATCCGCAACCGGGGCAATCGGATAACTCGCAATCACGTTCAACACATCGGGAATCTCAATTTGTGCCACCTGCTCACGGCTATTTTGTGTAATGTCGCTGGTATAGACAATCCCCGCATCGGCTTCGCCCAATACCACCTTACTTAGCACCGAGCGCACGTTTTCTTCATAGGACACCACATTGGCAAGCACGGCATCCTTATAATCAGCAGTAAACCCGCTATCCGCCGACGCCTTCTCCAAAAACTCAACTGAGTATTGCCCCACCGGCACCGCATCCGCCGCAAAAACTATTTTTAACCCCGGTTTGGTCAGGTCTTGCAGGGTAGTTACGTCGCCGGGGTTATCCGCCGGGGTTATCACGACCAGACGGTTCCGCACAAAGGTCTGTTGTGTCCCTGTGATAACCCGCCCGCTTTCAATCGCCACCCCCATCTGCACGGCATTCGCGCTGGCGAAAACGTCAGCAGGAGCACCCTGCCCGATTTGTTGCGCCAACTGATTCGACCCTGCAAAATTGAATGTCACGGTGGTGCCGGGGTTTTGGCTTTCAAACAACGTCCCAATCTCGCCAAACGCTTCCGTCAACGAGGCGGCGGCAAAGACAATTAGTTCCCGTGATTTTACAGAAGAGGCAGGCGTTGGTTCGGTTTCAGCAGGGGACCGGGTTTCGCTTCCGCCCGTTTCGGCAGGGGTGGGGGTAGCGGCACAGGCAAACAGGACAAGTGTCAGCAGAATCAAAAACGCAAGGCGGAGAAAACGCATAGGGTAAATTCCTGTGCTTAAAAAAATTGATACTCATTTAATGAGTATAGAAAGTATAACAAGAGCCATCCGTAAAAGCAATCCTACTCTGACGAAAATTCCTCAATATTGATGAAATTTAATGGAACAGGGGGTATCTCAAACAGTACATACCATTACACACCTTACACACCAATCAGGAAAAATGACGCTGTATAAAGGGTTATCAGCACGTCACGGCACTAATGGAGATGAAAAAATAAGCGCGTATCCTACCGTTCCCCGACCTAAAAGACGGGGCTACAAAATACGGACACCTTCCAATGGAAACCCCGTATTCATTTATCCCTGCCCTTCCAGGGTAGGCGATAGAGCGGAATTCGGCTTTTCATTGTTAATCTTCATACGTGACCGTGCTATAGACCCCTTATCTGATACCCTGCATAAGGACGGGTCTATAGCCCCGCTTCTTTAGAGCGGGGAGGAATGAATTTACAGATGCCCTTACCCAGACTCACCGTATTGATCACC
This sequence comes from uncultured Ardenticatenales bacterium, assembly GCA_966690745.1. Taxonomy (GTDB): domain Bacteria; phylum Chloroflexota; class Anaerolineae; order Ardenticatenales; family Ardenticatenaceae; genus CBKYSX01. Next base: position 2,295 of record CBKYSX010000161.1, on the reverse strand, counting down.
CCTGCCCCGCCACCTGTTTCAATTCCCCGTCCTCCATCCACCCTTCCGCCTTATCGCGGGCGCGAACCTTCCACCATCCCTTTTTGTCATTCACTACCGGGCCCGCCGTCACCTGCAATGCCTCCCCTACCGTGACGGAGCGTAGGGCTTGTGCTTGCAAGTCGGGTTGGGCGCGGAGCAATCGCAACCCCGACCCATCGGGCACAGGCGTAACAGTACTGTTCAGGGCAAAGGGCAACTGTACCCCTTCTAACGCGATCCACCCCTGCAAATTGTTGGCGGTGGTGACACGCCAGAAGGCATAATCGTAACTAAACGCGGGTTCGTTCATTACGAACGCCCGCAGGGGTGTCCCCGCCGGAAGCGATGCTACCGCCGCACTGTTTTTGTCCGGTTGGCTTCGCAGGGTGTAGCCATCACTCGTAAAATCTACATAGACGGTTTCATTGGCGGTTAAAATCGGAACCAGCCCCGTTTCGGCAATCCAACCGTTTTGTCCTCCGGTGCGGCACTTCCACCATGTTAAATTGGAGCGCACCATCGGACCATCCATCACCACAACGACCATGCCTGCATTCACCCGCGCCACCGCACCGGATGCCGGAACACTCGGATTGCCCAGATGCACCGTCCAGGGGTCGCCCTTCTCTTTGCCGACTTTCGTAATCATCGCCTGCCGATTGGGAAGAAATGTTGGCATTCTACTCCTTTTAAGTGAAAAGTGGTCAGTGAATAGTGATAAGTGAACGGCAGAAACGGCAACCTCTGTTTCGTGGGGTGTCATAGAGGTTCACGAATCAACGTTCCTTATAAATCCCATAATCCACAGCGAGGACGCTGTGGACTCCCGGCTACTTCCGTTGTTGTCGTTGACTGTTCACTTATCACTGACCACTCTTCACTTCTGTTCGTTCACCATTCCGCATCGCCGTGGAAATCGGCGGGGTGGTCCCGTTCAATAAAGGCTTGAATCATGGGTCGCAGTGCCCCCAACAAAAAGGCGGGACCATGCCCCGGATAACACATCGTGGCATCATCCCACCGTAATACCACGTTTCGCAGGGTATCAAGGGTGGTGCGGAAATCCGCCGCCGCCCAGGTGCGCCCCGGTCCCCCTTCAAAAATGGTATCCCCCACCAACGCCACATGATTTTCCTGCTCCACAAAACAAATCATATCGGCGATATGTCCGGGGGCTTCGTAGACCTCAAAGGTGTGTTGCCCGACTTTCACGCTATCCCCCGTCACCAGTTCGGTGTAGGGCAGGTCGGGCATAAAACGACCCTCTCTGGCTTTCGGATGGGCGTATAACGGTACATTCAGTCGCTTCACCGTTTCCGCCAACGCGCCCACATGGTCGGGATGGGTGTGGGTCAGCAAAATCGCAACGGGCGTTGTGCCTTCCAATTCCCCGATCAATTTATCGGCATCCCAGCCGGGGTCTACCATCGCACTTTCGCCCGTATGGGGGCAAATCAGAGCATAGGCATTCATAGTCCACGAAGGACCGACGGTTATCGTTTTGACGGTGATCATGGTTGCTTCCTTTCGCAAATGGAATTTCCCTTCAAAGTTGCCGCTCATAACATCAAGCCCCGGCAACCTGATTTATCCAAAGTTTGGGGTACGCCGCGCCATTTGCGAAATTAGCTATGACCGGCGAATTGCTCCCGCCGGAGGGGAATTTCTTGCGGGTCATAGTCGCGGTATAGATTTTGTTCCTCAAGCGTCATTTCCCGCGCCTCATATGCAATCGGAACCGCGACTTTTAAGAGCCAATAACGAAATTCCTCCATACCTCCGAGAGGAGATTGATCGAATGCGGCATCCGCATCGCTCAGTGCATAAATTGCAAAGAGGTCTGTTCCCGTTTCCATAAACTTTGCCGCCGTTGCAACGGCGGCACTGGCACACTCGGTATCACACGCCCGGCAATCAACAATACGTACACCTTTATAAGAGGGCAATGTTTCGATGGTATAAGGAGTCCAACTTGATGGCGATATGCCTGATAGGAGGTAAGTTTCGATTGCCTTTAACGCATCATGGGGTTCAGTAGTATCACAATAACATTCCCAGCACGACAAAGCACGCCGTGCGGCAAAGAAGACAAGCCACGATAATTGTTTTCGGGTGTGAGGATTTGCAGGCTCACCAAATGCCGCCACGAGCCTACCAAGCGGGGAACTTCTGACATGACTATCAATCATTCCCTCATGAGCACCCCAATGATGTTGTAGTGATACTAACTCTTCGCAAACATGAGCAAGATGAATTTCTGTATCCATAAATGTT
>CBKYSX010000160.1:0-7822 GCA_966690745.1 uncultured Ardenticatenales bacterium | reverse complement strand
GCCCACCTGTCGAATGGCTTCTACCGTTTGGCGGGGCGGGTCGGTTTTTAAGGCAATACCTTCCGCGCCTAATTCCAACGCTTGTTGTAGCGACAATCCATCTACAAGTGCCGTCAATACCAAGACACGGACAGGCAATTTTTGGGCGCGAATCCGGCGTAGTACCTCAAATCCATCCAATTCCGGCATGTGCAAATCTAATACGACCACATCGGTAGCGGTATGTTCCAACAGGGCAAGCACCTCCGCCCCGTCTTTGGCAGTACCAACCACGGTTACTTCGTGAATATCTTTCAGGCGGGATTGCAATCCTTCCAGGACCAAATCATGGTCATCGGCAAGGACAACGCGAATCGGAGTCATAGGGTGAGAAGGGGTTTTAATGGAATATATCTAAAAGGTGCGTGGTGCGTGATACGTGGTGCATGAACGACAAAGTGGAGAGAATCACAAATTATCGCTCTCCATTTTCTATCTTTCTAAATCCATGCAACATGCAACTCATTATAGCACTTTCACTGGATGGGAACGCTTACATGAACTGTTGTGCCTTCGTTGGGTGCGCTTTGCACAGCAAAGGTACCGCCCACCAATTGCACCCGTTCGCGCATCCCGCGCAAACCAATGTGTTGCGCCTGTTCTGTGGCTTTGGGTCCTAATAGTTCGGGCGGATGAAAACCTTTGCCAAAATCAATTACGTAGAGGTGAATTCGGTTGGTTTGCACCACCAACCGTACAAAAACTTCATCAACCCCGGCGTGGCGATGGACATTGGCAAGGGCTTCTTGCAAGATACGATAGAGTGCAATTTTTACGGGAACCGTTACTGTTACCGTGAGGACGGGGGCATCAAAATGCACCGACATATTGGTCACTTGTTCATGTTGAATCACCAACGCTTCCAACACTTCCAGCAACTCCCGTTGTGCCATTTCTGCGGTTTGGAACGCCCCTAAAAAGGTGCGGATTTCGCGCAGGGATAATTCCAACATATCAATCACCCGAATCATATCAGGCAGAAGGGCGGTGGCATCGTTGGGTTTTTGATCGCGGGCGTTCCGTTCGGCAATGGCGCGGAGGTGTACCATCACATTCAGGGAGGCAAAGATTTTTTGAACGGGACCATCGTGAATATCCAATACAATCCGGCGTAGTTCCTCTTCGGTGACGGAGAGCAGACGGCGCGATGCCACCAATTGAGTCCAATCGAAGCCATCATCATGGGTGGAAAGCAGATATTCGATTCCGGCGGCAATTGCATTGGTGCTCAATCGGGAAGCCCGCCCCCATTCCTGTTTGTCCGGCTTATAGAGGCACAGCCGCGCCAATTGTTCCCCCGAACTCCGCGCCCGCAACGGCACTTGTAAGACATCCACGGCTTCGTTGGTCAACAGGGTTTGCCAGTGGTCAGGGGTAGCGTTGCCTTCCCGCGCCAGAAAATGAATCGGGGCGGGAGTATCGCCCGACAAAACCACGGCGGCAGAATCGGCTTTCAGTTCACTGATTAAGCCGCGTAACATTGCTTCGATAAGGGTGGGAATGGTTTGAGCCATGGGGTGAGAAAGAAAAAAGACAGGACGCGGAACGCAAGACGCAGGAACGATTCTACCTCTTATGTATCCGCTTTCAGGTTGCTGTATCAAGGGTATGCGAGAGAGGAGATTTCGTAAAGTTTGCGGCGTGGGGGATTGGTGATAAGGTTGCATTTTATCATGGGTTGCAACGGCAATCCTCCTTCACGTCATCGTTGTTGTCCCCTGCGACCACACGCCACCGCCATGCTTCTGTATCTTATTAAAGGTCTTACCTTAGGATTGTCCGCCGCCGCTACGCCCGGACCTTTTCAAGCGTTTTTGTTGTCCGAAGCGGCAAGTAAAGGCTGGCGCAATACGGTGGCGGCGGCATTCGCACCCTTGTTGAGCGATGGTCCAATTATAGCTTTGGTCTTATTGATTCTTACACAGACCCCGCAAGTTTTTCTGGACGTGCTCCAAATCGGCGGCGGCTTTTTTATTTTATATCTGGCATGGGGGGCGTGGCAGGCGTACCGCCGCTACAACCTTGAAACGGTAGTACCCACCGTGCCGGTAGGGGAGCGTAAAACGGTTTTACAGGCAACCGTGATGAATCTACTAAATCCCAATCCATACATTTTTTGGAGTGCAATTGGGGGACCGATTCTTATTGAGGCGTGGCGCACCGAGCCACTATTAGGCATCAGTTTTCTGGTGGGGATTTATGTGATGTTGATTGGCGGCTTTATCGGATTGATTTTTTTGTTTAGCGCGGCGGGTCAATTGGGACCGAAAGTCAACCGTGCGCTTATTGGTGTATCGGCGGTGGCATTGGCGGTCTTCGGGGTTTATCAAATCTGGCAGGGGATTGTGTAAACCGATTTTTAACCACAGAGGACACAGAGGGTACAGAAACGACAAAACATCTTATCATGGAATTCGATTCACCCTGCCCTCATCCCTTGACCTCATATAGCTCCCCTTCCATTGCCCTATAATGTTCCGGCGTGTCTATATCCTGCGCGAAGGCGGGGTCGCGGTATTCCATAAAAGGGATGCCGTTTTTTTGTGCTTCGGCGCGGTGGAGCGCGGCACTGCCAATCCCAAAGCGATAAGGGATAGCATCAGCAGGACGCAGAAAGAGCGCGTTTGTGCCAACCCCTTCCCGATCCGGCGCAATTGAAACCAGAGGGTTATTCCCGGTGGTCTGTTGGATAAAAGTATGCAGTGCGTCAGGGGTAAGATAGGGAAGATCGGTTGGCAGAACCAACAGCGATGTTGCCCCCTGTGCCATGGCGTATACCCGCCCCTGTTCAAGGGCATCGTTCAGGTCGCTATCGGGCGGATCGGGGAGGGTGGGATAGCCATAAGGTTCTGCCAGTGCCGCCAGCGCAGGGTCGCCCGTTAGGAGTACGGGTCGGGCATCCAGATCGCTGGCATGGATGGTGGCAAGTAACTGGCTGACCAACCATCGGGTAAAAGCAGTCCGTTCCGATCCGGACAAAATCGGAGCCAAACGGCGTTTGGCAAGCCATGAGGGTTTGGCAGGGATTAATATGTGCATTCTGCTATTAGTCTCTATGGTTACGGGGTTAGGTATAAAAGAAGTACCATTTTAGGACACGGGCGGGTCATCGGAATGGAGAGCCATCCAACCATCGCTAAAGACCCGCCCCTACCATACAGGCACCCTAATTTTGTATTGAGGAATTATCTCCCAAGGGTCTACTACTCTATCTATAGTGCATCTTTACCCACTATAGCGACACAATGCTAATGCTACTTCTGCCACCAGACGGCGCGAGTTGCTGTCATTCATTATGGTATCGGTGACTGCCACTTTCAACCCCAATGATTCAATCTCTGATTGTTGGTCGGCATCCTGTATATCCAGCACAAAGCCATCCAGAAAATCGGCGTAGCGGGCGGCAACGGCAGTGGCGGAAGGGGTGACACCAAAGGCGCGGAACATATCGGCGGCGGGTCCTTTGATGGCTTCCCCCGCGACTATCGGGCTGACTGCCACTATCGGAACGGCACTTTCGCGCAGAAGGGTTCGCAATGGATTCACCGCCAACAGAGGTTCAATACTGACAAAGGGATTGCTGGGGCAGAGAATAATGGCAGTGGCGGTAGCGAGGGCGGCGGTGACTTCGGAGGTTAAGTGAGCCTGCTCTGCACCCTCAAAATGGATGTGACGCACGGTCGGCTGATGGCGATGTTTTACAAAATAATCTTGAAACGCCAACATGCCAATATCCGTTTCAAGGCGAGTTCGAAGAAAATCGTTGGTTACAGGCAGGATACGGGCGCGAACCCCCCAGCCTTTCGCAAGGCGGGCGGTACTCTCCGTTAAAGTATACCCCTGTTGGAGCAGATGGGTGCGTGTCAGATGCGTAGCAAGGTCACGATCACCGAGGCGGAACCAGGGATTGGAGCCAATCTGCTCCAACGTTTCGTAGGTATGCCATGTTTCGTTTTGTAGTCCCCAGCCCCGTTCGGCATCGTTCACCCCTGCCAACCAATACATCACCGTATCAAGGTCAGGCGATACATGTAAGCCCCAGAATTGGTCATCATCGGCGACATTGCCAATCACTGTCAGGTTTTCGCCGAATTGCTGTTGTAACCCTTCGGCAAGTTTCGCGCCGCCCACCCCTCCGGCAAGCGCAACAATCGCATCATGCATATGGCTCATTCCCGATGAAAGCACATCGTTTCTATGTAAAATGGGTGTCTATGTGAGGCAAACCGCTTGACAATTGCCCCCGTCAACAGTATAGCATGAGCAGAAGGTGCTACTAACTTTTGAAAGGATGCCCATGAGAATTCTGAATATTCGTAATCTGGCGGTGGTAGGGGTCTTTCTTGCCGCCTTTGCCGCCGTATGGTGGTGGGGGCAGACCCCAAAGCTACCTGTCACTACGCTCAATTCTGTAGATATGCTACAGCAACAGTTTGAGCAGGATGCCGGAACCCCCCGCCTTGTGCTTCTTGTTTCCCCTACGTGAGCGGCATGCCTTACAGGTGCCCGGTGGGTACAAAACGAAATCCTCGCCAAAAATCCTTCCAGTAATTTACAGGTCTATGTGGTCTGGCTTCCGACCCGCCCGACCGATACTGCCGAAAGCAGTGAAGCGATGAGCGGTGTGATTGGCGACCCGCGTGTTATCCATTATTGGGATGAATCACGGGTGGTCAGCGAATGGTACAAGGCACAGCTAGACCCTGACCGCTCTTTCGTGCTGTATGACACCTATTTTGTCTATGATACGAATGCGGAATGGGATAACCTCCCTGATTCGCTTGTCGGGTGGGGCGGCACGATTTATGGAGAGCGGCAGGCATTGGAAACGGAATTACTCCCGTTGCTTACAAAAGCCTCACAGGATTCCCCTCTTGTGAGAAACACGCCATAACTCGCGCTGAGTTGCATATTGAATGATCAGTACCGTACAGAAGATTTATTCTGTGTAAATACTAACGTTGGTCAGACTCTCCACCCACTCGAAACTATGTTTTGAGTGGGTGAAAACCTGCAACTCTCAAGCATGAAAATTTGTTGAATAAGTTTTGTGATACTGGGTGTTTCTACAGAAAGGATACATATGGTTACAGATGAAGAACGACAAATAATAGAACACGAACTATGGGGATTTGGTGTCTATTGGTATGGTATAGATGAGGATGGATATGTGATACAATTTTTTACTTCAGGTGAAGGTCCTGTGCCTTTAGTATGCCTTAACTACTTAGATGATTATGATGTATTTACTACTTATTTAGTTGATGGGAATATTAATAATATCTCGCTATATAGTTCGCAAAGAGGTCTATACCCTTACTCTTATGCGCCAGAGGGATTATATATTACACGCGCTGTTCCTGTATTTCCATCTCATGTATCAGATTTTCCCATCGAATATCATTCCTTGTTGCGTACTGTCACATTTTCAGATATTAGAATCAGTAAAATGCCACCAATTGACTTAATAGCGATGAATATCCCCAATTCTTGGGAACATAGATGGACTCCGCCTTCAATACCGTACAGAAAAGGAGTTCCGGAAAAAGAGTAGGAAATTCTGCCATGCAGGTAGAATCCGCTGTCGTTGTCTCATATTCAACAGCCCGCTTATACTCCTACGTATGCAATACAGCAAAGAGAACAATTTGGAACCCGATACACGCTTGAACGCCGAACATCGTGCCTTGATTCAACGGCAGATGGTGATCTGGGCGTGGGGCGGTGTGGGGGTCGTGGTCTTGATTGGAGTGGCAATTGGCTTTGCCATCCTAAAATTCAACAATCCCACTATTGCATCACGGGGCGAATGGATACCCGCAATCATCATCGGCGGGCTGTGGCTGTGGTGGTTGAGAGATACCATCCCGCAATGGGTACGGGCGCGGCGGGATTTGGCAGACGGCAGGGTCGAAACTTTGCAAGGGGTGGTTCGGTATGAAATGGGTACAGGGGTTGGCATAATTCCGATACTGAAATATCGCCTGTGGGTGGGGGACCTACAGTTGGATGTAACCCAGGCACAACTGTTCACATTACAATCGGGTAAAGCATATCGGGTGCTCTATGCACCGCACAGTCGGCTCTTTTTAGGAGCGACCCCGGTTGAATCTACGCCCCCACCCCCTGCGCCGCCTCCTGTTTGCGTTGAACGTGTACCGGAATGGGTTGAACCCATCACGCAAAGGGAACGGGAACTTTTAGCCCTGTTGGCAGAGGGAAAATCGAATCAAGAGATAGCATTGACCTTATCGTTGTCGGTGAATACCATCAAAATGTATACCTCGCAGTTATATCAAAAAATGGGAGTCAAACGGCGCACCGAAGCAGTGGCGCAAGCGCGGGCATGGGGCGTATTACAGTAATCTATACTTTTTCTATACGTTGGTATATTGAATGGAGGGGGTTAGATCAATAAAGTTCTTTGTGAAAAAGCGTAACCAGGTAAAGGAGGTTCCATGCACAACATATTTTTTATTCGCAAACGGTTCCCGAATCAAGGGAATGTGATTGTGGGGGCATTGGCACTCACGTCAGGGCTGGGGATTATCGGGGGGATACTGTTCTTGTGGCTTCAATAAGTTGCGTCTGTCAATACTTCTGTTCTCAGGAAACAAGATAAGTGAAGCGAGAAAGTAACCGAGTTTTCCACGGCAGAAACTCGGTTTCGCCGCCTTAGACCAGTGAAACACAGTAAAGAAAAGAGCGTGGGAAACATCCCACGCTCTTTTTTATATTATGCCATTTCCAGTTGTTCTTTTTTCCGTTTGGTGGCTTTCAGGCGGCTTTCGGTATCCAGAATCTTTTTCCGCAGGCGGATAGATTTAGGGGTGACTTCCACCAATTCATCATCGTCAATATATTCGATGGCAAAATCAAGATTGACATCTACGGGTGGCGCAAGCCGCACCGCATCATCCTTGCCGTCGGCACGGAAGTTGGTCAACTGTTTACGTTTGGTCACGTTCAAGGGCAAATCACCGGGGCGGCTGTGGCGACCCACAATCATGCCTTCATAGACATCTATCCCCGGTCCAATGAACAACGCGCCGCGTGCCTGTGCCGGTTCAAGCGAATAGTTGGTGCTACTACCCATTTCCATATTGACCAACGAGCCGACTTCGCGGGTTTCCATTTCGCCCATATAGGGTTCGTACCCTGCAAAAATGGTGTGCAAAATGCCCGTGCCGCGTGTCGAGGTAAGGAAGAGCGAACGGAAGCCCAGCAAGCCCCGTGTTGGTACTTTATATGTCAGGTTCACCGCACCGGAATCATCTTGCATCATGTTTTCCATCGTTCCTTTGCGCCGCCCCAGCAGTTCAATAACCGTTCCCATGTGGTCTTCTGCCACTTCGACTTGCACTTCTTCGACTGGTTCGTGCAATACCCCGTCAATTTCTTTCATAATGACTTCGGGCTTGCCGACTGCCAATTCATACCCTTCGCGGCGGAGCGTTTCGATGAAGATGGCAAGGTGCAATTCCCCCCGCCCGGAAACGGTCCAGGTATCGGCACGGTCGGTATCTTCCACCCGCATCGCCACGTTGCGCTCTAATTCCTTATAGAGACGATCCCGCAGAAGGCGACTGGTGACATATTCCCCTTCGCGCCCGGCAAAGGGACTGGTGTTCACGGTGAATGCCATTCGCACGGTAGGTTCTTCCACGGCGATAGGCTCCAGGGGAACGGGGTTGGTTGCATCGGCAATGGTTTCACCGATACGCACCGCACCCAACCCGGTCATGGAGATAATATCCCCTGCCGAGGCGGATTCAACGCTCTG
>CBKYSX010000159.1:0-7909 GCA_966690745.1 uncultured Ardenticatenales bacterium | reverse complement strand
CTGAATCTATCATTGCCCGTGACCCTGCCCTGATGGGGTTAGGGCTGATTCTGAATCCTGAAACGTTTAAGCAGAGGGTGGTGGAAGCCGTGCCCGCCCTTGCCGATGCAACATTCACGTTGACCTATATCCGCTACAAAAAAGGGACGAATTGCATCGCCACCTATCAAATTGAACAGAATGGGCAAACGACCTACGCCTATGCCAAAGCTTACCCCCGCTATGACCGGGAGAAGTTTTATAAAGCGACGCGCCGCCCGACGACAGCCGGAGAATGGGGTGTAGAACGACTGCTCTTTACCGATGTTCATGTGACGGTGGCGTTCTTCCCCAACGATGATAAAGTAGCGGGGCTGGTAAAGGGAATGACACTAAAACATCAATCCCGGTGGGCACGATGGCTGGGGATGAACACAGAGCATCCCACCTTTACACTGTTGCGCTACAAGCCGGAACGCCGCGCTGTCTTCCGTGTCGAATCCCAAAATCAGCGTGTTTTACTGCGCTTCTATCGTCCCGGCGGCTTTGACCATGCCCGCACAGTAGCGCGATTAGTGGAAACTTCAGCGCAAAGTGTACGCCTACCCCGTTTGCAAAAAGCCAATGAAAAACAGTACGCACTGGCATTTGAATGGCTGGATGGGATACCCCTGCATACGATTCTGACGGATGAAACACTTCCTATCTCCATCTTTATGACCATCAGCGCAACCCTTGCCCGTTTTCATGCCATACCAATTCCGCCGGAAATGCCCCCCGCTCGAATTGCTGTTGAAGCCGACCCTATGGATATCGCCGACCTTGCTCCTGCGCTGGCGGAGCGGGTCGAACGGGTGAACCAAACGATAAGGCAACGACTGAGCGGTTATGCACCCACCTCAACACTGATTCATGGTGATTTTTATGCGGATCAGATTCTGATAGAGGGAGATGAGATTTCCTTTATAGATTTAGACCGCACCGGAACCGGCGACCCTCTCTACGATGTTGCTCTCTTTTGCGCCCATCTGGAGCGGGAAGTGATTCGGGGAAGCATGACTAACCCCCGCGCCGCCACTATCCAAAGTGCATTTCTGGCGGGCTATAGTGGAAGCGTGAATCAACATATACTCGATATGTATGTTGCGGCGGCATTGTTGCGTTTTATGTCCGAAGCGTTCCGCCAGTGCCGCTCCGCCTGGGAAAGCGAGATGGCGGCACTTTTGGAACGGGCGGAGGCATTATTAGACGCAGGGTCGGAGGATACAACGTCCCCGTTGTATCCCGTCAGAACGCAGGACGTAATACGCAATACGCAATATGCAATACCCGATACGCCCATCCTTCCCTTCGCACTTCAGCCAGAATTGGTCAATCAGGAGGCATGGGAAGCTACCAATTTACCACGTCCCCATCTAACGACGGCGCGATTGGTGCGGCATAAGGCGGGGCGGCGGGCATTAATTGCTTATGAAGGAACAGTGCAAGGGGAAAGCGGCGAGACTACCCCGATTCGATTGATGGGCAAACTCCGTGTGAAAGGGGTAGATACCAGAAGTATGGCGGTGCAGGCGACACTCTATCAGAAGGGGTTTGTGGATGATAGTGCCGATAGAGTATCTGTGCCGCGGGTATGGGGCAGTGTGCCATCCTTCCACCTCTGGTTTCAGGAGAGGGTAGATAGCGTTCCCTTTGGCGATGTGCTGGCAGGACGTGCCGGAATCGAATGGGCGGAACGGGCGGCGACTGCCCTTGCCAAATTGCATGAAACTGAAATCCCGACCCGCCGCACTCACCGTCGCGCTGACGAGCTACGGATTTTACATTCTCACCTTGCTCCGGTGATGGAATCCCATCCCGAATGGCGTGAGCGTATCGAAACCTTGCTGGCAGAGGCAGAAGCCTATTCCGCACCGATAGCGGAGATGGAACATGTGGGGATTCACCGCGATTTTTATCAAGACCAGTTGGTTGTCGCGGGGGAACGGCTCTATCTGGTGGATTTTGATTTGTATTGTTGCGGGGAGGCGGCAGTGGATGTCGGTAACTTTATTGCCCATTTGCAGGAGTTGGGCTTGCGCGAGTATGGTTCGATGGACCATTTCGCCCCCCACATTGAAGCATTTCGCAACCGCTACCTTGCCCTGCGCGGCGACCACCACCGCCCGGCGATTGACCTTTACACCCACCTCACCCTGCTCCGCCATATCGCCATTAGCCAACGGATTCCCGACCGCCGATGGCTGACTTCTGTATTGTTGGAAATTATTTTTGACCGAAATCGTCCTTTTGCGCTTCTAAAGTCCCCAAAATCTTGACGATTGCCACGATTACCACGATTGCCATTCCGCCAGTGACCCCCCTGACGTGGCAGCAATCGTCATGGTACGATTCACTGCAATTGGACAACTTCATCAACTCACGCTACTATTCACTTCCACCTTCGCCCTACCAAACGGCGTTGTATATCCCGAACCTTCAAACAATGTCGTTTGTTGACGCACCTTCTGCGTGAACAAACGGCATTTTTTGTTTGGGTTCAACACCCATCTGCACCGTTGCATGAATTCTGATCATGCGGCGGTGTTTTTTATCTGAACCGGTACGCCTGTATACGACCATAAGGGGAGTCCCTTATACCGTACCGGTTCCTACATCCAAAAGGGGACCTTATGTCGCACCTACCCGACCACTTTCACCTCCGTGAACGCGATGCCTGCGGCGTTGCCGCCCTCGCCGATTTTCGGGCGGGGGGCAGTCACGCTTTGCTGGAACGCGCCCTTGCCACGCTGATAAACCTTTCCCATCGTTCTGCCACGATTCGGGATGAGTTTGGCGGCGAAACCGGCGATGGCGCGGGCATTCTCACCGAGGTACCCTATGCCCTCTTCGCGCCCTGGCTGGCGGAACGGGGCTGGCAGGGGGAGGCGGGGGACTACGCAGTGGCATCCCTCTTTTTGCCGCGAGATATGGCGGCGGAAAGCCAAAGCATCATCGAAGAAACCCTTGCCACGGTGAGTATTCCCGTGATTGGCTGGCGTGAAGTACCGATTGACGAAAGCATCCCCGGCAAACGGGCGCAGGAAACCCAACCTCTGCTGGCACATCTGTTTGTGGCGCGTCCGGCGGGATGCCCCCGGGGAGAGGCATGGGAACGGCTCTGTTATATCGCACGGAAAGCGGCAGAGCGGCGGCTGGCGATGATTGGCTATCGCGGCTATTTTGCCTCTTTCTCCCCGCGCACAATTGTGTATAAGGGGATGGTGACACCGGCGCAACTGCCCCGTTTCTATTTTGACCTGACTGATCCGCGTTACAGCACCCGCGTAGCATTGACCCACGCCCGTTTCAGCACCAACACCACGCCCACATGGGAACGCGCCCAACCATATCGCCGCCTCTGTCACAATGGCGAAATCAATACCTTGCAGGGCAACATTGCGTGGATGCAAGCGCGGGAAGCACTATTGCCCGAAACCTCTTTACCGGTGCTGGATTTGAGCGGAACCGACAGTGCCATGCTGGACAATGCGCTGGAAATGTTGTTATTAGGGGGCAAAGGCAAATCGCACCCCTGGCTTCCCCATGCAATGACCATGCTGATGCCACCCGCCTGGGAAAATGATATGGAATTGGGGGAGGAACAACGCCGTTATCATGGAAGCCTCGCCGCGATTCAAGAGCCATGGGATGGTCCCGCCGGATTGTGTTTCAGCGATGGGCGGATTGTCGGGGCAACCTTAGACCGCAACGGGCTACGTCCGCTCCGCTACGATGTCACCCATGAAGGCTGGCTGATTATTGCATCAGAAGCGGGGGCGGCGCATTTGCACCCCCGCGAGATTGCCTATCACGGGCGGCTGGGTCCGGGGGAAATGGTGATTGCCGATGTCGAAGGGGGGTACTGGCTGACCAACCATGCCCTGCGGACGCGATTGGCGCGGGAATTTACCCCGGTTGCATCCGCACCCACCATCGCTACCGGGATGAAAGCCGACCCCGGCGATACCACCCCGGCGCGGGATGAAGAAACACTCACCCGCCAGCAAGCGACCTTTGGTTACACATCGGAAGAGTTGCAGGTGATTCTGAAGGTGATGGCATGGGACGGCACGGAAGCCATCGGCTCGATGGGGGATGACACCCCCAATGCGATTTTGTCGCAACGGGTGCGTCCGTTGGCACATTATTTCAAACAACGCTTTGCCGAAGTCACCAACCCGGCGATTGACCCTCTGCGCGAACGGGAGATGATGACCCTGCGTACCCATCTCGGTCCGTTGCCCGACCCGTTGCAATATCCACCCCTGCTCCGCCGCATCGTGCTGGAATCGCCTCTACTTTCGATTGCCCAATTAAGCGCGTTGGAAAAAGGGTATCTTCGTTCGGCACGGCTGGACGCGACCTTTGGCATGGAAAGCACTTTGGAGGAGGGGTTGGATAATCTATTGACGGAGGCGGAACAGGCAATCGGAAAGGGTGCCGATTTGCTGATTATCAGCGACCGCGCCGCCAGTGAAGAACGATTGCCGATTCCCTCTCTGCTGGCGGTGAGCGCGGTACACCATCATCTATTAAACAAAGGGTTACGCGCCAGAGTGTCGCTGGTTAGCGACAGCGGGGATGCGCGGGAAACGCACACCCTCGCCGCACTGATTGGATTCGGCGCGAACGCGGTTTGCCCCTGGCTGGCGTTGGAATCGGCGATTCAGTTAGGCTCCAAAGAGGTGCGCGGCGTGACGCTGGATGGGCATGTGACCACGCGCAATTTCCTGAAAGCCGCCGAAATCGGGTTGCTTAAAATCATCTCCAAACTGGGCATCGGACCGATTGAAAGTTACTGCGGGGCGCAGTTGTTTGAGGCGCACGGGCTGTCAGCATCGCTATGCCAACGCTATTTCCCCGATATGCCCGTTCTACACGGCAACATGGGCATGGCGGAAGTGGAGCGGGATGTGCGCCATCTTCATGCGGTGGCATGGGGCAATCCGGTGGAGTTGGAAAGCCCGGGGTTTTATAAATATAAAAAGGCGGGGGAGTACCACGCCTACAGCCCGCAGGTGATTCACACACTGCAAAAAGCGGTGCGTACCCCCGGAGCCTTGAACGGACATTTTGCGGAAGGCTACGCGGTTTACCAACAATACAGCCATTTGCTCCATACCGCCCCCGCCAGCGACCCCCGCGATTTGCTCCGTATGGTGGAGGCGGAAGAAGAGTTGCCCTTAGAGATGGTAGAACCCGCCACGGCGATTTTCCGCCGTTTTTCCACCGCCGCGATGTCGTTGGGGTCGTTGAGCCGCGAGGCACACGCGACGTTGGCAATCGCCATGAATCGGCTGGGCGGGTTGTCCAACAGCGGCGAAGGGGGCGAAGATTCTGCCCGCTTTGAGACGGAAGAAAATTCACCCATCAAACAGGTGGCAAGCGGACGCTTTGGCGTGACCCCCGCCTATCTGCTCTCGGCACGGGAATTGCAGATTAAAATCGCGCAAGGCTCGAAACCGGGCGAAGGGGGGCATTTGCCGGGGCATAAAGTCACGGCGGAGATTGCCGCCCTGCGCTATACCCTCCCCGGTGTTGACCTGATTTCACCGCCGCCCCACCACGATATTTATTCCATTGAAGACCTCGCCCAACTGATTGCCGACCTCCGCGCCGTTGCCCCCGCCGCCACGATTAGCGTCAAATTGGTGGCGCAAGCGGGGGTGGGGGTGATTGCTTCCGGCGTGGTGAAGGCGGGAGCCGACGTGGTAGTGATTTCGGGCAATAGCGGCGGGACGGGCGCATCGCCGCTTTCCTCTATTAAACATGCGGGCGCACCATGGGAATTGGGGTTGGCGGAAACGCAACAGATTTTGATTGAACAGCGTCTGCGCGAACGGGTACGCCTGCGCGTGGATGGCGGCTTTCGCACCGGGCGGGATGTGGTGATTGCCGCGTTGCTGGGGGCGGACGAATTTTCGTTCGGCACTGCGCCGTTGGTAGCGGAAGGCTGTTTGATGGCGCGGACCTGCCACAAAAACAATTGTCCGGTGGGCATCGCCACGCAACGTGAAGAGCTACGCGCCAAATTTGAAGGCACGCCCGAACATGTGATGGCATTCTTCACCTATATCGCGCAGGAGGTACGGGAACATCTGGCGCGACTGGGAGCGGCTTCGATAGATGATATTATCGGGCAGACGCACCTGCTGGATGGGATTACCCCCGCCGCCGGGAGTGCATGGCTGGATGTTGCGCCCTTGCTCAGGCAAGTCGCCCTATCGGGAGCGCGCCGCCACAACCGCGCCTACCACCGCATCAGCGATACCCCCACGCTGGACGAACAAATCAGCAGTGAGGTGCAGAATGATTTGCATACCTTCGGGCGTTCCCATCGCACCTATACGATTTCCAATCGGGACCGCACAATTGGCGCGGGGGTGGCGGGTCTGCTCACTACGCAGTACCGCGATGATGCTCTACCCGCCGATACCGTGAAATTGCATTTGATGGGCTATGCCGGGCAGAGTTTTGGTGCGTTTGCCCTGCCCGCTATGACTTTAACCTTGGATGGGATTGCGAATGATTATGTCGGGAAGGGGTTGGCGGGCGGTACGCTGATTGTGCGCCAGCCCGAAGGCAAAGGATGGCAGGGGGCAACCCAGTTGTTGGGCAATGTGGCGTTGTACGGCGCAACGGGTGGGACGCTCTTTGCCGCCGGAAGCGCGGGGGAACGGTTC
The DNA here is from genome assembly GCA_966690745.1 of uncultured Ardenticatenales bacterium. GTDB lineage: Bacteria > Chloroflexota > Anaerolineae > Ardenticatenales > Ardenticatenaceae > CBKYSX01. Next base: position 1,205 of record CBKYSX010000159.1, on the reverse strand, counting down.
GCGGTTCGCAATAGCGGCGCAACGGCGGTGGTAGAGGGGGTAGGGGCACATGGATGTGAGTATATGACGGGGGGGACGGTGGTGATTCTGGGCGCGGTGGGGCGCAATTTCGCGGCGGGCATGACGGGCGGACGTGCCTTTGTTTTTGACCCGGGAGAGCAACTCAGTGGTCTGCTTAACCGTGAATTTGTGAACCTGTTCCCGATTGGGCGGGAAGAATGGAACGATTTGCGTACCATAGTGGAGGAACACGCCACCCGTACCCGTTCCCTACCCACACGCCGCTTGCTGGCGGAATGGGAGAGTACCTATGAGGCATGGCGGATGGTGTGCCCGCGCCGCGTGGCGGAGGTGGAGGCGGTGAAGGTGTAGGGAGTAGTGGGTAGGGGGTATTGAGAAGAAGCCGCCGTAGGTTCCATCCCCAAACGACGGGGATTTTACCTACGACTATCATCACTGCCACCCCTTAGCAGGGGTTCAACGTTCGGGAAAGATGCCCTTTGATGAACCTCTGACGCTTAGCCCGATTGTGAATTGACGGCGACCCACCCCCTAGCCGCCTTCTAAGAGGGGGAAGGCGTGACGATTTGTGGCGGGAGGGAACGTGAGCACTTTAATACCCCAATGCCACATTCACCTGATTCGGTAACGGGTCGCCCTGCGCCGCAAGGTTGAGGGTATCGGCGAGGGCGCGGAGGCGCAACCGTTCGATTTCGGGGATGCCACCCCCTCCGGCACGATGGGGGCTGAGGACGACATTTTCCAGTTCGTGAAAGGGTACGTCGGCGGGCGGGGTGTGGGTACGACCGGCTTCGTCTTTGGGGTAGTGATACCAGACATCCAGCCCCGCGCCGAAAAGATGACCGCTTTTGAGCGCATCGTAGAGCGCAAATGGCTCTATGACGGAACCGCGCCCCACATTCACCACAATCGCCCCGGCGGGTAACAATTCCAATTCCGCTTTCCCGATCACGCCTTCGGTCTCCTTTGTTCCCGGCAGGACGACTAGTAGCACATGGGCGCGGGGCAGAAGGGTATGGAGGTCTTCCGCCAGATAGATTCCTTGGGCGGGGTCGCGATGGCGGCGGCGGGTGCCGATGACGGTCATGCCCATGGCTTTCAGGACGATTCCAATCTGTTGCCCGATGTTGCCATAGCCCAGAATCAGGGCGGTCTTGCCATGCAGAAGCATGGAGGGAAGCGGG
>CBKYSX010000158.1:0-7915 GCA_966690745.1 uncultured Ardenticatenales bacterium | reverse complement strand
GAACGCTCCTCCCCATAGTACCGCAAACGCGACCATTCCGGGAAGCCCCACATCCAATGCCGCCTGCAAAAATTGGTTGTGCGCGTGACCAACATCGGCTTGCGGCGGTACTGTATACAGCGGATAGCGATGGGGTTGGACAAAGCGAAACATGCCTAATCCGACCCCGGTCACAGGGAAATCCCCTATCGCCGTCACTGCTCGATTCCAGAGCAGGAAGCGACCCGCCAAACTCGTCAATGTCCCCCCTTCTATACTTTCCGCCGAAAAGCGTTCCACCACCGGTTGGCGGTACGGGGACACCCAGAACAAAGCTACAGCGACCACCCCAATCAGCAAACTTATAGCCATCCAACGCGGACGGGGCAATATTACCAACCCCATTATTGCCACGGCAAGACTGATATATCCGGCACGGGATTGAGTGGCAATAAAAAGCAATCCAATCAAAAAAGTTGCCACTATAATGCCAACCCTCAGCAAAAGGCGGAAACGCCCCAAACCTTCGAATAGAGTACCGTGGCGCGACAAGGCTACCATCAGAAACAAGGGAAGCCCGAACAAAAAGATACCCGCCACCCCGTTCGGATTAAATCCTTCCGGCGGACTCCCCGGTAAGGTTTCAATCAAGCGTGGCAAAAGGGCAAGGAATGGTTCAAAAAGGGGAAATTTATTACCCCATGCGGTTGCGAAAAGGCTGATTCCGGCAACCCCCACATTCATCCCCAAAAAGAGCAAGAATGCCGTCCACCAGCCCGCTCGTCTCTGGGCGGCGGCGACCACAGCATAATAGGTTCCTACCCCCAACACTACCCCGGCACTCTTTGCCAGACTAAACGCGGGGTCAGCAGAAATCAGCTGTCCTACCCCTGTCATTCCTAACAAAACGACTATCGGTATGTCAAATGGGGTGGGTACGACGAACTGTCCCGTAGCAACGCGGCGCATCACCCATAACAAAGGAATGATGAGCATTCCCACACCAAAGGTACTGTTTGGGAACAATAAGAGCGGTGATGCAAGCAATAAAATTATGAGTTCCCGGCGCGAAAGCCATGCCAAACGTTGGAGCATACCGTGAATTTGCCTATCAACTTCTTTGCATGTACTATAGTAGCATAATTAGGAAAAAGGTACTAGCAGGGTTGATGAGGGTGTCTATTTGATAGTTTCAACTTACTATTGCGAAAGTCTATGCTCTTGAGTATACTGGGTTTTACCTTATTTATCATCTTATAATCGTGGCAGTTGCCAAGTTATTTGTCAATAACTTTATAGTCACAGACTGTTGAACCGTAAGATGGTGTATTGGTCGGTACACCACACTTACCTACTCCTGTGGGGCAACCCTAACCCCCAAAGGAACCCATCTGTATGGAGCTCCGTTCCTATATCGCGCTTTTGCGCCGTTGGCTCTGGCTCATCCTGCTTTGCATGGTCTTGGCAGGTGGCTTGGCATATTTGACGAGCAATCGTCAGACCCCGATTTATGCGGCAACCGCCACCGTGCTGTTGGATACAAGCCGCCCCACTTCTGCTACCCCCAGCATTGCAGACATTACCCTCAACGAACGGTTGGCGGAAACGTATGCGGTGCTGTTAAGCCAGCAAAATACCATTCAGCCTGTTGTTGCTCAATTGGAAACGCTCCCCAATGTAGTGTCCGTTACGGTCTCGCCGCAACGGAACACCTCCATTATGTATATCACCGTGCAGAGCGAGAATCCTGTTGCGGCGGCATACATTGCCAATCACCTTACAGACCAACTTAATGAGGATCAACGGGAACGGCAAAGCCTGAAATATGCGTCCAGCCGCGAGAGCTACGCGCAGGAACTGGAAGTAGCAGAAGCGGATGCCGATGCCACCCGCACCCAACTAATTGCCTTAGACCCCGATGCGGACCGCACCGAATATTCTGCCCTCAATACCCGCCTTGCGGCGCAAGAGCGATTGATTGAACAATTGCGGACGCAGATTTTTACGATTCGGTTGGCGGAAGATCAGGGGTCCAATATCGTTTCGCTATTAGAAGAGGCAAACACTCCCCTACGCCCGATTAGCCCGCGCCCGCTTTACAATGCGTTCTACGGCGCATTGTTGGGTGCATTGGTGGGATTGGCGGCGGCGTTCATTATTGAATATCTGGATGATACCGTCAAAGCCTCACAAGATTTGTCGGCATTGCTCGGTCCTTCGTTGCTGGCTCTCATCGGACGATTCGACCCCAAATCGAAAAAAGGGTTGGTCAATCTGGATGATCCCCGTTCGCCGGTCGCAGAAGCGTATCGGATGCTCCGCACCAATATCCGCTTCTCCATGGTGGATGATACGATTCGTACCTTGCTGATTACCAGCCCTTCCCCCAGCGAAGGAAAATCCACCACGGCGGCGAATCTGGCGATGGTGATGGCACAGGCAGGGCATAGCACCATTCTGGTAGATGCGGATTTGCGCCGCCCCGTACAACACCAATTGTTCGGGTTAAATAACCGTGATGGGTTGACCACGGCTCTGATTGAACGGGACAAATCGGTTGAACAATATCTGAAAGAAACCGCAACGCCCGACTTAAGAGTGCTTACGAGTGGACCGATGCCCCCCAATCCCTCTGAATTGTTGGGGTCGCATCGAATGCAGGAGTTGTTGGCACATCTGCAAAACGAAGCCGAATATGTGATTATTGACACGCCGCCTGTGCTGGCTGTAACCGATAGTGCATTGCTGGCGGGGTCGGTACGCGGGGTGTTGTTGGTGCTACGCGCAGGCTCTACAAGGCTTGAAGCGGCACGCCGCGCCATTACGCAGTTGAGTAGTGTGCAGGCAAAAATTGTAGGGACCGTGCTAAACGGTGTGAAAGCCGACGGGGAAGGCTACTACTATTACTACTCTTACTACGGGCAAAAGAATGACACCCGTAAAGGTTCCTTAGGGTCTCGAATGCGGGCGTTCTTGCTAAGTGTATTACCCCGTCGCGGCTAATATCAAAATGGTGCGCCTACGGTAAGCGTGGTGACACGCTTACCTTTTTTTTGGCGTAGTCCCCTTACACGATTGACCGATATATGTGTGGTATTAGTGGGATGGCGGTATCCGCCGACACCTCCCAATTCGATTTTGCCGGGTCGCTTCGTGCCATGACTCGCGCCATGCGCCATCGCGGGCCCGATGACGAAGGAATCTTCTTAGACCCAACCCACCGGGTCGGATTTGGCTCCCGCCGCCTCGCTATTCGTGACCTCTCTCCCGCCGGACACATGCCGATGAGCAATGAGGATGGGTCTGTATGGATTACCTACAACGGCGAGGTCTATAATTCTGACGATCTTCGCCCTGAATTGGAGGCGTTAGGATACACCTTTCGTTCCGGCAATGACACCGAAGTCATTTTGCGTGGCTATGAGGCATGGGGCGATAAAATTGTTGAGCGATTGCGCGGGATGTTTGCCTTTGCGATTTACGATGGTCGCACACGGCATAGTTCGCCCCGTTTGTTTCTGGCGCGGGACCGATTGGGTATTAAGCCGCTTTATTATGCGGCAACCACACAGGGATTCACCTTTGCTTCAGAGTTGAATGCGCTGTTGGCAAGCAAACAGGTAAGCAGGACATTGAACCCGACGGGAATGGTGGGGTATCTGCTCTTTGGCTCTGTGCCAAACCCGCTTACGATTTATCAGGATATTCGCGCCCTGCCGCCCGGACATACCCTAACGTTAGCCATAACTCCAACGCTTGCCGCACCGCTTCTTAACCGATACTGGCAGTTGCCGCAGGAAGTGGAACCCATTCTTAACGGGCAGGATGTGGTGGGCGAAATCCGCACTTTGTTGGAAGAAGCGGTCAGGATTCGGTTGGTCAGTGATGTTCCGTTAGGTGCGTTCTTGAGTGGTGGATTGGATTCCAGCATTGTCGTGGCATTGATGCGAAAAGCCACCAACGGAACCCTACGCACCTGTTCGATTGTTTTCGCCGAAAGCGAATATAGCGAAGCCCCCTATGCCAAAGCCGTTGCCGACCACGTAGGCACAGAACATTACGAACGGCAACTCAGCGCAGATGAAATTTTGCAAGCCTTCCCCGCGATTTTTAGCGCGATGGATCAGCCTTCGCTGGACGCGGTGAATAGTTATTTCGTATCGGAAACCGCACGTCAGGCGGGCTTGACTGTCGCTTTATCCGGGCTGGGGGGCGATGAATTGTTCGGGGGGTATCCCAACACTTTTCAACAGGTGCCGTTATTGCACCGCGCCATGAAACTCGCGCATCGGGTTCCAATGGGCACCCGCATCGCACAGGGGGCAATCGCAACCCTACCAAACGCCCCTAAATTCATCCGTCTTGCCGACGCACTCAATCACCCCGCTTCGCTGGCGAATGCCTATATGACGCGGCGTGGCTTGTTTGCCCCCCGTGAAGTACTGGCATTGGTGGGGCGGGACGTATGGGAGGCGGCAAGCGCGGAATTTGACGCGGTAAACCATGTTGCCAACCGTGCTGACAGCCGCGATGACGATGAATTTGCATGGGTGAGCCGCGCCGAACTGAGCACGTATACCCATCACCAGCTCTTACGGGACACGGATGTGATGAGCATGGCACATTCGCTGGAGGTGCGGGTTCCCCTACTGGACCATCTGTTGGTGGAGAAAGTTCTGCGATTGCCCGCCGAAGCCAAATTGAACGGGGGTACGCCCAAGCCATTGTTGGTGAAAGCGGCGGGAGATTTGTTGCCCCCCATAGTGCGGGAGCGGCGGGATAAGATGGGCTTTACGTTTCCATGGGCATCGTGGTTACGGGGTGATTTCGGGCGGGCAGTAGACCCCACCAAAACTCAGGAATTGGGCTTGCAACCACAAGCCGTCCATCACATTTGGTCGCAATTCCAAAATGGCAAACTAACGTGGTCACGGGTGTGGGCATTGGTGGCATTGAACGAATGGTTCCGCCACCGCCCAACGTAAGGATTATCTGTGCGGCGTTTTGGCGGGGTGGTCGTTGCTCTAATAGCGGGGTATTTGCTTTTACCCGTACTTGTGAGCAATCTTATAACAGTGGCATTGACACGCCCCATGCAATGCACCCGCTATGTTGAATCCTGTATCGCCGGAGTAAGCGATATGACGACGGGGTGGCAGAACCAGCCTGCGGTGTATGCAGGGCTGACAACCTTCGTCGGGGCGGTGCGCCAACTGTCGTTCTATCAAGGAGATTTACCGCTCCGCCACGCGGAATTGTTGGCGGCGCAGGGCAAATTTGCGGAGGCGGCGGCTCTATTGGAGCCGTTGCCCCTGCCTGAGTATCATTACAGCGACGAATTGGAAATCGGGGTCGCGCCCTCACGGTTGCTGGTGAATGGATTACCCGAAAATGCCATCCTTGCCGCGCACCAACAGGCGGCACAAGGGGCAACCGATACCGCGATTACCGCGTTAAGAATCGCGATTGCCACCGCTCCTGAATTGTTGGGAGAGGCGGAATGGGCATTGTACGCGGAATTGACAGGGAGTACCGCGCCGCAAAGTACTACACCCACCGCCGCTACGGTTGAATACCCGTTGGCGGCTTCGGGGACGTGGCGCGGCATGGATATTATTGGCGTGGCGGTGGATACCACGACCTTTCGTGAAAATGGCAGTGGCTGGCTGATGGTATGGCTACGGGTGCAATCGGAAACCACCCCGCCGGAGGGAATCGCGCAGGGGAATGGCACATGGCTGATTCCCTATCGCGGAGTGAACCTTGCGCCCAACCCCGGTTTTGAATGGGGCAGTGCTACCATCCATAATGGAACCATACCGCAGGGGTATTTCGCGCTGGTGAACCATAACGGGACGCAAGATATTGGCTTTCCCGTAGAAAACGGGAATACCCGATTGCGGGTGGTGGGGTCTGCCTTGCAAAGTTTTAGCAGTTACCCTATCGCGGTAGAGCCGGACGCACTCTATCTGATGGGGGCAACGGTCAGCACCACCGGAACGTTTACATTGGGGCGGCGGTGTATACCGACTGATGTTTATTTCTCCCGTGATGGTCTGTGGGCGTATCCCCTCCACAACGATGATGTTCGCAGTGAGTGGAGCGGATTGGCAACCCCGCAACGGGTCGCCACAATTGGCACCGCCGCTGTCACGCCGAACATCGCCACCTGTCAATTTATTTTTGAGAGTGCAGGCGGCGAGAGCCTGATAGACGATCTGTTTTTTATGAAGTTGGAGCCGTGAACGGGAAATGCGTAATGTGAAACGAGAAGAGGCTCAACCCAAAGGTCGTTTCTCAATACCCAATTCTCAATACCCGTTGTAAATGAAGCCGACAACCCTTATGGCACAAGAACTCCCCCTTCGCTCTGCCGCACAGGATGATGCCGTGTCGCACGAGCCTGCCGAAACCCGCCCCCTGTTGGTGATTGAACCCACCAAAGGCTGGGTGAATTTACAACTGCGTGAATTGTGGGCATACCGCGAATTGCTCTACTTTTTGGCGTGGCGCGATGTTAAATTGCGCTACAAACAAACCGTGCTGGGCGCGGCGTGGGCGATTATCCAACCCTTTTTCACGATGGTGGTTTTTAGCCTCTTCTTCGGCAATCTCGCCAATATCCCTTCGGACAACATTCCCTATCCGCTTTTCTCCTTTGCCGCCCTCGTGCCGTGGACCTTCTTTGCCAACGGGCTGGCACAATCGGCGAATAGTCTGGTGGGGGGCGCGAACATTCTGAAAAAGGTCTACTTTCCGCGCCTGACGGTACCGATTGCCTCCGTGCTGGCGGGGGTGGTGGATTTTCTGATTGCCTTTGTGGTGCTGTTGGGCATGATGCTCTATTTCGGCAGAGTGCCGACCCTTAATGTGCTCTGGCTTCCTTATCTGCTGGTGCTGGCATTGGTGACATCGCTGGGGGTGGGGCTGTGGTTGAGCGCAATGAATGTGCAATTCCGCGATATTCGCTATGTGATTCCCTTTCTGACCCAATTGTGGATGTTCAGCACCCCGATTGCCTATCCGAGTTCGCTGATTCCCGAAGCGTGGCGCACCCTCTATGCCCTGAACCCGATGGTGGGGGTCGTTGAGGGCTTTCGCTGGGCGTTGCTGGGAACCGATACCGCCCCCGGACCGATGATCATTGTGTCATCCATCGTCGCCGTCGTCCTGTTGGTGAGCGGAGCCTTCTATTTCCGCCGCATGGAAAAAACCTTTGCCGATGTGGTGTAAAGAGCGGAGAAATGCAACAGACAAAAAAACTTCTTAACGATCTGCGCTATGCCCGTTTCAATTCATCACTGGCACGGAAGGCATTAGGGGTGGTGTATAAGAATGGGCGCGTTTATCCCATTCTCTTCGGACCCACACGGGGAATGAAAGTGCGCTTTCATCCGGGAATGACATTTCATGCTTTACTTGGTTTTTATGAGCGTGAGAGTAATGATGCAGTGACGATGGTGATAAAACATCTCTTGAAACAACCTCAAAATGCAAGGCTCATCGTGGCGGATGTTGGTGCTAATGTAGGCATGTATTCTCTTTTACTTGCACGCCTACTCGGAGATAAGGGAGAAGTTCACTCATTTGAACCTGCACCACCGGTTCTTGCAACACTTCGTACCAACATTGCTCTAAATAGCCTTTCAAATGTGAAAGTTTCCCCCGAAGCGTGTGCCGACCACAATGGAACTGTAACCTTTTTCGTTGGATTGGATCATCACATCAGTTCTGTGAATGGATCTTGGGCAGGCGTGGAAACGGACGAAGCGCAAGAGGTAGAGGTTCAGTGTACAACGCTGGACGATTATTTTGCCACCCTGGGCAAGGGCTACCCCCATTTCGTCAAAATGGATATCGAAGGGGGTGCAGTACAGGCATTAGAAGGCTGTCACGCCACTGCATCCAAGGCACGCGCCATCTTTTACATTGAATC
>CBKYSX010000157.1:0-7965 GCA_966690745.1 uncultured Ardenticatenales bacterium | reverse complement strand
GTGGGCGGCAGTCCGCGCCAACCAACGCTTATTCATGTTGAATCTCTATCCGCCTGATGAAATCTGGCGCGTAGAAGTAGCGACGTGGGTTGTGTTCGCCTTGTTGGGGTTAAGTGGCGGCGTATGGAAAGGCACTCCCCGCCTCCTTGCCATTGCCATGGCAGTCGTACTGGCGGCGGCTACTATCTTGCCCTTGCTGGCACCGCCCAGCGGAATTGAGTATCAGATTCCCCCGCTTGCCTTTATCTGGGGCGGCATCGGGATTATTGCAATAGGGTATGGTATCGGGAACGCGCTGGGAATGCGCTTAAGGCGACCTCTATTGATTGCCTGGTTCCTCTCCTTCCCGGTGGTGGTATACGGCATGATTTACGGGGTGCAACCCGATGGCGCGGAACCGCTCGGAGCTGTACCGACCAACCTCTGGGGGGGCTTCCTTGTCACCGTCGTGCTAACGGTAGTAGGCATTATCGCCTCTTTCCCCATCGGGGTCTTGCTGGCGTTGGGGCGGCGCAGTAAACTGCCGGTGGTCCGTTGGTTCTGTACCATCTATATCGAATTGGTGCGGGGTGTGCCGTTGGTAACAGTCTTCTTTATGGCACAATTCCTTCTGCCGCTCTTCCTGCCCGACCAGATTCGCATTGACAATCTGCTACGTGCAATGGTTGCAGTGACGCTCTTCTCCGCCGCCTACCTTGCCGAAAACGTGCGGGGTGGTCTGCAATCCCTGCCTAAAGGGCAAACCGAAGCGGCACAGGCATTGGGCTTGAATTATGTACAAACCACCGCCCTGATTACCCTGCCACAAGCATTACGGGCAGTCATTCCGGCATTAGTCGGGCAATGTATCTCCCTCTTCAAAGACACCTCGCTGGTCTCCGTGATCGGGTTGTTTGATCTTCTGCAAATGTCAAAGGTGGTGCAATCACAAACCGAATGGCTGGGAATTCCGGGCGGGGTCTGGCGCGAAACACTCTTCTTCGTCGCCCTCATCTATTTCATTTTCTCATTCGCAATGTCCCGCGTATCGCTCCGGGTTGAACGGTCCCTCGGCGTAGGTCAACGATAAAAAAAGAGCGGAGAGGAGGAGAAAGGGGAGGGGAGAGTACTAAATAATATCTCTCATTTCTCTTCTCTCCGCTCTCCCTTCTGAACAGGAGATTGGAAGATGGCAGAAACCAAGGTCGAACCGATTATCATCTGCGAGAAAGTGAATAAGTGGTACGGGGAATTTCACGCGCTTAAAGATGTTTCTTTGAACGTCCGCAAAGGGGAAGTGATTGTTATTTTTGGTCCGTCGGGGAGTGGTAAATCCACCTTTATCCGTACCATTAACCGTCTTGAAGACCATCAGGCGGGAACGATCATTGTGGATGGAACCGAGCTGACCACCGATGTTCGCAATATCGAAGCCGTGCGGCGCGAAACGGGGATGGTCTTCCAACAATTTAATCTGTTCCCCCATCTGAAAGTGATTGACAACATCACCCTTGCACCGATGTGGGTGAAGAAACAGACCCGCCACGAAGCGGAAGACAATGCATTGCGCTTGTTAGAGCGGGTCGGGATTAAAGAGCAAGCATATAAATATCCGGGACAATTATCGGGGGGGCAACAGCAAAGGGTGGCGATTGCCCGTGCCCTTGCGATGGAGCCGCGCATCATGCTCTTCGATGAGCCAACCTCCGCGCTCGACCCCGAAATGATTGCCGAAGTGCTGGATGTGATGCGCGAACTCGCCCATTCGGGAATGACCATGCTATGCGTCACCCACGAAATGGCATTCGCCCGCGAGGTCGCCAATCGCATGGTTTTTATGGATAAAGGGCAGATTATCGAAATCGGTAGCCCCGACCAAATCTTCAACAACCCCCAACACGACCGCACCAAACTCTTCCTCAGCCAGATTTTGACACACTAAAGGGCTACCGATTGCCAGCAGTTTTTGCACCCTGCTCTATGTGGAAGCATTGTTCGTAGGGGCGGGTCACACCTTGTTAGAGGATATAGCATGGAACTTGTGACCCGCCCCGCTGTTGTCTGCTATCCGGGTTAATTCCATTCCTAACGGCGGACGGGTGTACCTTATTATTACGACAACCTACCCCTTTCGCCTTCCATGTAAATGTGTAAAAAGTCGGGAAGCCTCAAAAGGGACTTCCCGACTTTTTTACTTTCATATTATTTCGTCCGTTTCGGTATTGACTGAAACAACTGAAACAAGTAAAATTCCCCTATGGATATTCCCACTGACCTTGACCCCGCAACAAACCCTGACCTCTGGCAATTTATTGAGAACATTGCCCGTTACTATGAAGGGTATGGCATTCCGCGCATTGGCGGACGGATGTTTGCACTATTGCTGGTCGCGCCCCATCCTCTTTCGGCGGAGCAAATCGCTGAGTTGCTGAAAGCCAGTCGTAGTAGTGTTTCGACCAATGTTCGTGCCTTAATGGCAAACGGATGGGTGGAGCGGGTGACGGTGTTGGGGGAGCGCACCGAGTATTTTCGTTTTTCGCCCACTGCCTGGGATCATGTCATCGAACGCCGCCGTCAAGCATTCGCACCCCTGATTGCCATGGTGGCCAAAGCGCAGGGAACCCTACCCTCTGGCCACCCGGCGCAAGAACAACTCGCAACGATGACCGATTGGGCAACCCTGATGATGCACCATTACGAGCAATTGAGTGCTTTGTGGTTGGCAAGGGATTCTGACAACCATGAACAAAGCGGGCGTCCACAAGAACACGCCCCTACAGAACGCTAACAATCATTATGAATACCTCACCCGAAATTCGACTGGTGGCAATGGGAACCCGCGGCGATGTTCAACCCTATATCGCGCTGGCATGGGGCTTACAACAGGCAGGGCATAACGTAGTGGTAGGAACTACAAGTGATTTTCGGGGCTTTGTGGAGGATTATGGTTTAAAGTGCATCACCACCGATTCCGATATGAAAAGCGTGGCACAACAGGGGGCAAGAGGGCGGGTTACGATTAAGGGCAAAACCTATCGCAATGCGAAATGGGCGTTTTTTCAGATGTTATTGGATGCCACACTGGAATTATCGCAGGGGGCGGATATTCTGATTTATTCCAGTGCCATGATTCTGACCGCGCCCCATGTCGCCGAAAAATTGCAGATTCCTGCCTTCCCCGCCATGCTCCAACCTTACATGACCCCTACCGGAGATTTTCCGCCCGTAGGAGTTCCGCCCTTGCCGTTAGGCGCGGCGTACAATCGTTTGGCATACAAAGCCTTTGAGCAATTCGTTTGGCTTTTCCTGAAGGGACCTATCAACAAATGGCGGCAGGAAACGTTGGGGCTACCCCCCTATCCTGAATCCTCTCCCTTTGCGCCTTTGCAACGCGGGCATGTGCCGACCCTCTATGGTTTTAGCCCCGCCGTGCTTCCCAAGCCTGCCGAATGGGGCGACCATATTCATGTCACGGGCTATTGGTTCCTACCCCCTGAATCGGGGTGGCAACCCCCTACCAGCCTTGTGGATTTTATTGCCGCCGGATCTCCACCCGTTTATATTGGTTTTGGCAGTATGGCAAGCAACGACCCCGGGAAAACAGCAGAGCTGATTCAATCGGCAGTGAAAATGGCGGGGGTGCGGGCAGTCGTCGCCACGGGTTGGGACGGAATGCGTGCCTCAAATAGTGACTCTGATATCTATGTGCTGGAAAGCGTCCCGCATGAATGGCTTTTTCCGCAAATGGCGGCGATTGTGCATCATGGCGGGGCGGGAACCACCGGCGCAAGTTTGCGGGCAGGCGTTCCAACCATTGTAATTCCCCATAAAAGCGATCAACCTTTTTGGGGGAATCGGGTGGTAGAAATGGGGGTCGGTCCCCAACCGATTCCGCGTAAAAAACTTACTGCCGAAAACCTTGCCCACGCCCTACGACAAGCCCTTGATAATAGCTCAATGCGTCAACGCGCTGTTACCCTCGGCGAACAAATTCGCGCCGAAGATGGCATTGCCAATGCCGTGAAGGTCATTGAAACCTTCCTGCCACACCCTGTAGAGCGTAAAGGGTAAAATGAGGTTAAAGTCGGACAAGAAACCGAGTTTTCAACAGCAGAAACCAGGTTTCTTGCTTCATCTGCTCGCCTCGTTTATCTACGAATGTGAGTAATTATTCCCTCTCCCGTCCTTGCCCCGCACCAATCCCGAACTGCACCATGTTTTTGTACGGGCTATCGGGTAATACCCCGACCCGCGCCGCCGCCAACTCATAATAGTGTGTCGCCACCGCAGAATCACCCAACACTTCATGCGATTTCCCCAGATTCAGATAAAGTGAAGGGTAAAACCCTTCGACCCATTCATCCCCTACCTTGTCGGCAAAATCCAACGCCACTTGATTCCAATGCAACGTGGCTTCCGGGGTTGGCTGATGGCGGGCAACATAGTGGGCGGCAATGCAGGCATCAAAATCATCCTGTCGTGCATCCCATGCTTGCATAAAAAGAACAAGCGCATCTTCCGGCTGTCCGTCCCATTCGGCTTGCATCCCTGCTACACAAAGTTTTATTACCGGGTTGTCGGGGTTCATACCTATCCTTGCGTAAAGTCATCCTCGGATATGTAAAATATACGCCAATCCACATATTCGCATTTCATCAGAAGGTGTTCTATGCTTCCCCAAAATCCTTATTTCTCACTACACGAAGTTACAGAAGGTGTATATGCCGCGATTGCGACCCCCGGATCGGGGACACGCAGTAATAGCGGCATCATTGACCTGGGCGACCAAACGCTCATTTTTGATACAACGTTCAACCCCGCCGCAACCCGTACCCTGCGCCAAATCGCAGAAGTATTAACGGGCAGACCTGTCACCTATTTGCTGAACAGCCATCGCCACGCCGACCATGTGATTGGCAACAGCCTTTTTCAAAACGTACCCATTGTTACTACCACTACAACACACAGACTTATCCGCGAATTAACGGCTCCGATGGTGAACAATCTCCGTACACGTCAGGCAGAAATCCTGGCAGAGATAGAGCAGGAAATTGCGTCTACCCCGGACAAACACCTCAGCAGAGAATACCAATTGTATAAAGCAGACCTGGAGGCAGTTTTTCCGCACCTGCGTTCGCATGAATTAGCACTGCCAACCCTGACCTTCTCGGAGCAACTAACCTTTTACGGCTCCCGCAGAACCGCCCAATTTATCTCGTATGGCTCGAATCATACCCCTGATGATGCGGTTCTTTATTTGCCTGACGACGGAATCGTTTTCACCGGGGATATTGTGACGAATCACTATCATCCGGTGCTAGGGCAAGCCAATCACGAAAACTGGATCGATAGTATGAATCGTTTAGAAAGTCAAAACCTCAAAGCGGTGGTTCCGGGTCATGGGGCGGTGGGAACCGGGACGACTATTTCCGAAATAAAACAATATCTGACGGATATCATCACGCTCGCCAAAAATCTTGCCGACCAAGGCACCCCGGAGGATGAAATCATTCAAATGGCAATACCTGCCGCGTATCAAGCCTATGAATGGCCCTCAACCTATGGGGTAAATTTGCAACGGATGGTTGCCCATTATCAAAACAGACAAGCACCCTAAAAAAGTGGGTATTCGTGTAACACGAATACCCACTTTCATTTAAGTTGTTATGATGGTTCCATCCAACCCTTGTGCCTGTTCCCATGTCACCACCGCATGGTGGATCCCAAGAGCCTCTAACAGCGCAACATGAAAATCAAGCGGGTGTTGGTCGGGGCGGCGCGGCACCACCGATGAAACATCGGCAATATCAACAAAAACGGCGGGGTCGTCCGGCTCAAATTCAATCTCATTACGGGTATATGCCAACTGCTCGATATGGGTTGCCCCCTTAAAGTAATGGACATCTATCCCCTGCCACGCAAAGATACGATAGCCAATCACCCATGTACCCAGCTGTTGCGCCACCTGACTGGCAATTCGATTGAAGCCCAGCCCTTTGACGACTTCTTCAGGGAAGCTAACCGTCACCCACTCCTCCCCTCGTAGAATTACCGCCGCCCCGGTTCCTGCCACGACATGATGAAGATAATGCTCCCGAATTTGGGCAGTAACAGCCTCCACTGATACTTGATACAAATGGATACTGAAATAGTTTTCATAGGGGGTAGTCGGTTTATCGTATAATTGCGCCACGCGCCGCGCCGCCGGAGGGGTAGGCGGTGGGGCTGGTTCTTGTTTTTTCCCAATCCCGAAAAGCCGTTTTAACATGGTCTATCCCTTTCGTAGTGTGGTATGATTGTAGATGGCTTCTGACACAGACCAAGCCATGACCCTATATCCCCACAATATTATCCATATCCATCCATCATCTACTCAACCTTATGTCAATGAGCGACGACAATATCCAACGGCTTCTCAGACGCGGCGAACATGAACGGGTCGCCTTTCATACCGGAACGGAGGAACGGGACCAACGGGCGGTTGCCGCATCCGCTGCCGCCATGGCAAACGGTACAGGGGGTACCATATTCTATGGCGTAGACACGCTCGGACACGCCACGGGGCTATTTGAAGATGAGTCGCGCCATCTACTGGCGGAGGAGATGATGGCAAAAATTCGGCTGTGGACTTCCCCCTCCATGTCCCCAACTGCCGATTTTCTCAATACACCCGAAGGGGTGATTTTGGCGATTCATGTGCTACCTGCCGCCAATCCTCCTGTCATGGTAGCGGGGGCGGCATACCGTCGCGAAGGGGTGCGGAATGTGGAAATGACGCGCACCGACCTGGATCGCACCTTCCGCTCCATTCCCCAAACCTTTGACCGCCGCCCCGTTCCCGGCGCAACTTTGAGTGATTTGGATGAGAACCGCTTGCGCCGCTATATTCGCCAACGGCAGGAGAAATATCCCCAATCGTCGCCCCTCATTGGAACCACCGAAGATTTATGGGAAGAGGTCAAAGCCGTCACGTTGACTGAGGAGGGGTTGGTTCCTAATGTGACGGGGATTCTTTTCTTCAGTCGGGAGCCGCAACGGTGGATTCCCCATGCTCGGATTAAACTGGCACGCTTTCAGGGTAAAACCCCGATGGGGTTTATTGACCGCAACGATGATACCGGAACCCTCCCCGAATTGGTCGAAATGGCAGAAGTCTTTATCCGGCGCAACACCCGCACCGCCTCCAAAATCGTAGAATTTGAATCCATCAATGTTACCGAATACCCCTACCCTGCCTTGCGCGAAGCATTGGTCAATGCCTTTGCCCATCGCGATTGGGAAAATCGCCATGAAGCAGTGCAGGTTAATATCTTTGATGATCGGATTGAAGTTCACTCTCCCGGCGAACCCTTGTTGCCCCTCGACCAATTGGAAGGCGCACACGCCTCGCGCAATGACAATTTGTGTATTCTCTTCAAAGAGATTGGCGAAATGGAACAGTACGGTACAGGGGTTGCCAAAATGCGGAATCTGATGGAAGAGCATGGCTTGAACCCGCCCCGCTTTGAAAAGCAAGGTCCCATCTTCAAAGTGACCTTCGCCGGTCCGGGGGAAAGGATTCTGGATTTGGTCGCCGACCCCACCGAGCGGGTAGACCTTCGCGCCCTCGGCTTGAACGAACGGCAAATCGAAGGGATGCGTCTGATTCGGAATGAGAACCGCGCCATTAGCAATGCCGACTATCGCAACATGTTCGGCGTAAGCGACCGCACCGCCCTACGGGACTTAAACCAGCTCGTCGCCCTCGGCTTTGTACGTCGTATCGGAAGCGGTCCCCAATCTCTATACGTCACCTCCGAAAATCAAGAGTAAGTCAAATAATCACAAGATTCAACAAAATTATAACCATTTACCTCTGAAACCGGGTTTCTGCCGTTGAAAACTCGGTTTCTTTTTTACCTTGGACATTCCACTTACTTGTTTTGCAATACGTTAATTAATTACAAGATTCCATAAAATAACCCCAAGATTACGATTTACTAAGAT
>CBKYSX010000156.1:0-7973 GCA_966690745.1 uncultured Ardenticatenales bacterium | reverse complement strand
TAATTTTTTCGCGGGGGTGTTGTATGGGGTCAGTAAACGCTACCCGCTTGAAGTTGCCCTGCGATTGGGAACGGTGGTCGGGGGCTTATGTGTCACCTCGCGGGAATTGGTGGCGACGGGGTTGAGCGAGGAACGGGTGTGGGCGGAGTATCGGTGCGTGTGGGGGTAAGTGCTGTTTCTGTACTATTTTTACTCTACTACACACTATTTGCACTCAAGGTATAATCAATACACAAATTACCTCTTGATGGAACAATACCATGACTTTCACCGAATTGCGCGTTGGGGCGTTTCGCGCCCTTGTAGATATTACCTTGCCTTTGCGTCCCCTTAATGTGGTTATTGGACCGAATGGGGTAGGAAAAACAACTTTGTTAGAAACATTTGTGTTTTTACAAGCCATTAATGCTAAAGAATTAAATGAAGTTATTCATTTTTTTGGAGGGCTTGAATCACTAATTCCACTTTTACCACGTTTGCATCGGACCATTGAGATTGGAATTACAGCGTATACAAATGGGCAGTCCGAAAAACCTGTACATTTTAGCTATGACATTACATTAACAGATCGTGGGCAAATAGGGACTCCCTTTGAGAAAAAAATATATTTCACAGATTTGACGGAAGCAACTCCCAAAAAGATAGATTTACAAGCACAACAAAATGAGAGGGGAAGCCATGGAAGACTTGATCTCTCTGGAGATTATCATCCAACACAACAGGAAATTATGTTGGGCTGGCTCTCTCATTTCGTACGCGGCACCAAATTTTTTTCTGCAATTAATACTGCCCGAAATGCTGTTATTCGTACTCCCCAAACTTTAATCCCGACCATTGATACAGGTGGGAATGGAGAAACTTTGTTCGCGGCTCTTTATAACATTCGAGAAAATTACCCTGACCAATTTGAGTATATCAAAGATATATTACGTACCGCCTTTCCCGGTTTTCAAGATTTATTATTACCTGTGGTGGGTGCAGGGCTAGTAACATTAGGATGGAAGCAAGAAGAACTAACCCGTATTCTATACCCCAATGAATTGTCGGAAGGCACTTTACGTTTTTTATGGCTTACAACTTTACTGCTCTCTCCTGAACCTGCGTCTCTTACATTGATTGACGAACCGGAAGTAAGTTTGCATCCTGAATTATTGCACCTATTGGCAGGGTTACTACAAACCGCCGCCTTACGGGGGCAAGTTATGGTCGCCACTCAATCAGCAGACCTAATTCGTTGGTTGGAACCCGAAGATATTGTAATTGCAGATAAAGAAGATGGACGAGTGCGACTTACGCGAGGAAACGAAATACCTGTCATTGATGATTGGATTCAAGAATACACTCTCGGGGACTTATGGCGTATGGGAGTATTGGGAGGAAGGGGATGAGTAAAATAATTTTGTTGGGCGAAGGAGAAACTGAGAAAAAATTGGGGCAAGTCTTAAAAAACTTCATTGACCAACAAATTTCGGTAGGGAATTTTGTTGGCTTACAAAGTCGCCCCATTGCACGAACCCTCGACCGCTTAAAATTTCAAATAAAAACCGAATTGAAAAACCCCGAAGTTATTGGCGTAATCGCATTATTAGATGTCTATCCCGATTTCACATCAGCCAAAGAAGTCAAAACTTATCTTCAAAAGGCTTCTAACGATCCCCGCTATTTTCCACATGCCGCCCCTTATGAAGTAGAAGCGTGGCTTCTGCCTTATTGGGACAAGATTTGCACCCGTCTAAAGCAACCTAAATTACAATCGTTGGGTCGCTACCCCGAAAAAGTGAATGGTGAAAACCCTCCATCTCATCGGTTGGATGCTCTATATCAGAAACATTTGCGCCAACGTTATAATAAGCCAGTTGAATTACAAGCCATTTTAAGTGGCGTTGATTTGTCTAAAGCCGCCAGCCAATGCCCCGAATTAAAGGCACTTCTCAATACCCTGTGCAAGTTAGCGGGAGTGCCGCCCCTGTCATAAATGAAATGCAATAAAAAGCGTGGCGATGGAACCCGTCCATGCCACGCTTATAGAATTCATTGTAAGGAAGAATTACCCTTCCATTTCCTCTTCTTCGCCTTCCATGCGTTGTAACGGGTCCGCTTTCTGTTGCATGGGTTCCTCTTCTTCCATACGTTGCAGAGGCGCGACTTTTGCCTGCATCGGTTCTTCTTCCTCTACCCGTTGCACCGCCGCCGTTTGCAATGCACGCGACCCCATCCGATCCGCTTCGGCTTCCAAACCGGGGTCATCATTTAATGCCCGCCCATCGGGAACCGTTCCGGTAGGTTGGACGCGCCCCTGCCGTTGTTGCACCACATGCCAGGCTTCATGGGGCAAATGCTGTTCCTGACCCGGTGCAATATGAATATCGCTTCCCTGTGCATACGCCAGCGCATTGACCTTCGCCGCATCCGAAGAATTGCGATGGACCCGCACATCGCTCATATCCATCCCGCTTAGGGTTTCAATGCCTGTGCGTAAATTGTCGGGCAAGCCGCCCCGCGCCACTGCCCCCGTCGCCGACCGTTGTTCGTCCTCCATGCCCTGTGTTCGTTGCAACAGGCGCGTCACCGCACGATTGCCCACCACCCGTTGTAATTGCAGTACGGAGCGAGGGGTCAACCGTTGCCATGCCGTTGCAGGATGAAATGTACCGGTAGCGGTCGAAGTCGTGGCAGTAGGAGTCTGTTTTTTCTGAAGGGAATCGAGGTCTTGAATGGGGTTTTTGCTCGGCATGATTCCTGTCTAATGGGTGTGGCGGGGCACGTCAATACCACCCCTTTGTCTGTTGCGGGTAGGGACAGTCTACCGAAAAGCAGGGTGAAAGTAAATAGGCAAATCCCGCAAATTTGTTACCATCCTCTCCTCTATCATGTATGTCGCGCCTGTAACGGGAAATGAGAAATGCGAAACGAGACGATGTTCTTTCCCTTATCGCACTTCCCCTTTCTCCTTTCACGTATGTATCCCTTTACCGCCATTGTCGGGCAAGCCGAATTGAAACGTGCATTGTTGCTCTGTGTGATTGACCCCGCCCTCGGCGGGGTGATGGTGATGGGGCATCGCGGGACGGCGAAAAGCACCGCAGTTCGCGCCCTCGCCGCTTTATTGCCCGAAATCAAAGTGGTGGCGGGCTGTCCGTATCATTGTGAACCAGCCGCGCCATCGGGGATATGTCCGTACTGCGGCAACCTCACCCCCCAACCCCCTCTCCGTACCAGAGAGGGGGGGAAGAGCAACCCACCCCTTCCCCCTCTTGGGAGAGGGGGAAGCGCAACGCGGGACTCCGGGACTGTTCCTGCGTCCCGCGTCCTGCGTCCTGCCAAAGTTCCTGTGCCGATGGTGGATTTACCGTTGGGCGCGACCGAGGACCGGGTGATTGGCGCGTTGGATATTGAACGGGCATTGACGGAAGGGGTACAGGCATTTGCGCCGGGGCTGTTGGCGCGGGCAAACCGGGGCTTTTTGTATATAGATGAGGTCAACCTGCTGGAAGACCATCTGGTAGATTTACTGTTGGATGTGGCGCAAAGCGGGGTGAATGTGGTGGAGCGGGAGGGAATTAGTGTACGACACCCGGCACGGTTTGTGTTGGTGGGAAGCGGCAACCCCGAAGAAGGGGATTTGCGACCCCAATTGTTAGACCGTTTCGGGTTACACGCCCGTATCACCACGATTGAAGATGTGGGCGAACGGGTGGAAATTGTGCGTCGCCGCCGCGCCTATGACCAGGACCCCGCCGCTTTCGCCGCTGCATGGGAAAAAGAAGAGGCAAAGTTACGCCGCCAATTAACCGCCGCCCAAAAACGATTGCCCACCGTTGAATTGACGGACGAAGCCCTCTATGCCGCCGCCAATTTGTGCGTGACATTGGCAATTGACGGACATCGGGGTGAATTGACACTCTGCCGTGCCGCCAC
This sequence comes from uncultured Ardenticatenales bacterium, assembly GCA_966690745.1. Taxonomy (GTDB): domain Bacteria; phylum Chloroflexota; class Anaerolineae; order Ardenticatenales; family Ardenticatenaceae; genus CBKYSX01. The sequence continues at coordinate 4,055 of CBKYSX010000156.1, read as the reverse complement.
TGCCCTTGCCGCACTGGAAGGGCGCAAAGCAACGACATCGAAAGATGTAGCCACAGTGGCGACGCTTGCCCTGCGCCATCGCCTCCGCAAAGACCCGTTGGAAAGTGGCGGGGATGATACGCGGATTGAACGGGCGGTGGCAGAGGTGATAGAAAACTAGCTATTTATGCTCCCCTTTCCCGCCCTCGTCGGGCGTGACCTTGCCCAACAAGCGTTGTTACTCCTTGCCATTGCTCCTGAACTCAAAGGGGTGGTTTTTGCCGCGCCTGCCGGAACGGGCAAAAGCACACTGGCACGGGGGGTTCATGCCTTACTGGGAGATGTGCCTTTTGTTGAATTGCCGCTCCACGCCGATGAGGATGCGTTGCTGGGTGGCGTGGATTTGGATGTGGCGTTACGCACGGGCAGGCGGATATTACGTCCGGGGCTGTTGGCGCGGGCACATGGCGGGGTTTTGTATGCCGACAATCTGAATCTGCTTCCTGATAGTACGGTGAACAGTCTGTTGTCCGCGTTGGATACGGGGGTGGTTCAGGTAGAACGGGAAGGATTAAGCCACGCCGCCCCTGCTGATTTTATCTTGATCGGAACCTATGACCCCGCCGAAGGGCAACCCCGCGCCCATTTGTTAGACCGAGTGGGGTTGCTGGTTCCGCTTCCTGCCCATGCGTCTGCTACGCAACGGGCGGAGGTGGTGCGGCGGAACATGCCCATTTTAACGACAACCCACCCCCTAACCCCCTCCGAGGAGGGGGAACCACCCCCCTCTCAGTCACGGAGAGGGGGGCAGGGGGGTGAGGTTGACGATTGGGAAAGCGAAATGGAGGCACTGCAAGCTCTTGTCCTTACCGCCCGTTCGCTTTATCCTTATGTCAATATTACCGATGAACATATTACTACGTTGACCACCTTCGCGTTGGCGTGTGGGGTGGCGGGGCATCGCGTGGATTTGTTTGCGGAGGCGGGGGTACGGGCAAGTGCCGCGCTTGCCTTGCGCGATGAGGTGGAAGCGGCGGATTTAGAACTGGCGGCAAAGACGGTGATTCTGCCCCGCGCCACCCGTACCCCCGAACCACCCCCACCCGATCAGCCCCCTCCTCCACCGGAAACTTCGGAGCCTCAAGAAGCCCCAAATAACCGGGAACCCAACACCCAAAACTCTGTTTCCGAGGAACTAACACCCCCCCAAGAGGAAATTTTTGCCGCCCTTACATCGGGATTGCCTGAAGCATTGTTGGCTCTCCCTTTCCGCGCTCTGCGGCGGGGCAGAAGCGGTTCACGCGGAACCACTCAGGGCAATCGGGGACGGCACATTCGCAGTGTCCCCGGCGACCCGCGCCGCGCCCGGCTGGATGTAGCGGCAACAATTCGGGCGGCACTGCCCAACAAAAATTTGCGCCCTGCTTCACTCCATACCAAGACCCCGATCCGTATGAGCGATGTACGGGTAAAAGTACACCGGAGCAAAGCAGGAGCGTTGTTCTGTTTTATTGTAGATGCCAGCGGCAGTATGGCTCTCCACAGGATGCGACAGGCAAAAGGGGCAGTAAATGCCCTGCTCCAACGTGCCTATGTCCACCGGGATAAGGTGGCGTTGATTGCCTTTCGCGGGCAGGGTGCAACTCTACTGATGCCCCCCAGTCAGAGTGTGGAATTGGCGCGACGGGCGTTGGATGTACTTCCGACCGGGGGCGGAACCCCGCTTGCCGCCGCGTTGTTGGCGGGGGTAGAAGTGGCGCAACAGGCAAAGAGCCGGGGGATTCACCAGACCGTACTGGTAATTCTGACCGATGGTCGGGCTAACATTGGTCTCCGTTCTGAAGGGAATCATGCCATCCGTGAAGAATTGCAACAGGTGGGGGCATATCTCCAAAGTACAGGGATTCAGAGCATCATTGTGGACACCCAGAAAAGTTACCTTAGTCGGGGAGAGGCGCGGCAACTGGCGGAATGGTTGGGCGGCACGTATGCCTATTTGCCCAATGCCAGCGGAGAACAAGTCGCGGCACTCGTCAACTCCTGATTCTACAGTACAACCATACCCCCGATGTAGTACCCCCGCCTCTATTCATCGTTGCTCCGGTTTGCTTTACTAAAAAGAAACACGTTCCCACAGGGCATTTCATCATGCCTTTTATGGAAAAGGAGCAATGCTGATGTCAGCCGACCCCAAAAAGACCCCGAATGACAAAACGTCAACCCATCCAACAGGCGACCATGACCATGAAGTTGAAAAAGGCGACGAAATCCTGTATGCCCAAACCTATGGCATGGCATGGAACCCCGCCGACCATGAACGCTTTGGCATGAGCGATTTTGACCGTGACGAAGACGAAGACCCGTTGGATACGGAGCAGGAATATCGTATTTCGGGCAAAGAGCCATTGGAGGAAGCAGAAAGCGAGGAAGATAATGCCTTATGACAAACGGAGCGACCTCCCCAATACTGTAAAAGACAATATTCCCGCCCATGCACAGGAAATTTATATGGAAGCCTTTAACAGTGCGTGGGAGCAATACAAAAACCCGGATGATCGGCGCGATGATGCCAGCCGCGAAGAAGTGTCCCATCGGGTGGCATGGGCGGCGGTGAAGCAGAAGTATGAAAAGAATGAAGAGAGCGGGAAATGGACAGCGAAGGATTAAGAGGAGAGGGATGCTCTAAATCGGATTTAGAGCATCCCTCTCCTTTTAATATTACCTATTGATAATTTGTTTGACATACTGCAAGTAGGATACCAGCCGCCCGCTATAGAATTTTTTGGTGCGGGCAGAGGTGGTGTGGGGAAAAGGGAAAATATCACGCTCAAGTAAATTTGCCTGTGCTTTCAGGTAGGTAAATGGAACCGTTTTGCCCGTTTTCCAATCGGGGGTGTATCCCCAATAGTCCCGAACCAGGTGCGGTTCCTCCTGTCTTGCTAGAACCTTTAAGATTGGTTCTCCCAGGGTTATAACAGGTACGTCAGGAAATTTTGCCAACTCTTCCTTTAGAAACGGCAACCATAGATCTCTAAATTTTTCAAAGAGCCACGGTGCCCGTGCCTTTGCCAATTGTACAGGTGGTTCAGTAAAAAAATTCTTGAAGAGGTTGGTCGCGTACAAACTGTCGGCAAAATCCACCCCCAAATGATTACAAATGCCCTTAATGTAGGCTCGCAACGGACCCCTTGAATCCAATTTAAGGACCATTCTGATTTCGCCGTCCCGCGGCGGACGATTGATGGTAGGGTCTTGTCCTAAGATTATGAGTTTGATCAAACCATTGCCACGATAAACGTCCGGACACGGCACTTGCCGATCAACCAGCGTATAAGCGTCTTGATCCGACTTTGCAAGTTCGTCGAGTACCGATTCCATTTTCACATTGAGAGGGTTCATAGATTCTCCTTACGAAATTAAAAAAAGGCGGATACATTCTTAGAGATGTATCCGCCTTTTTCACTTAAGAGTAACCCCGATATTTACAAAATAATCGGGCGTTTTTCCGAAATGGAAAGGGTGGGTCCGACCTGGCTGGGGTTCTCGCCATCCCATTCCAGAATCACCACTGCCCATTCCAAACGGCAGAATTGGTTGACATCACAGCGATCCTGGAACAATTGGAAGATGAATTGCCCGCCCGCCAATGTTGTCTCTTTGGTCGGGGCGTGGATACCGCGCCCTTCGCTTTCGCCGGGGAAGAACATTTGCACCTGATAGTATTGGTTGGGTGCTAATTCTCCATCGTACGACCATTCGAAGTTACAGCCTTCAAGGCTGAAACAGTTATGCCCCGGACCGGGGTGAATCAGCGTGACCGCCCCTACATCACCTGACGGTGCCGGAGTGGCTTCGGGCGTTGGTTCAGGGGTTGCCTCCGGTGTAGCTTCGGGCGTTGTTTCAGGAGCGGGCGTTTCTTCCGGCTCCGGTGTAGCGGCGGGGGTGTCCCCTTCCGGCGCGGCTTCGGGCACGAGTGCCTCGGCAGGCAATGCGCCCAATTCTTTGGCAATATCGCCACCGTTGGCAACGGTTACTTCGCCTGCGCTTGCCCAGGGCACTTCTTCTTTCCATTCTTG
>CBKYSX010000155.1:0-8009 GCA_966690745.1 uncultured Ardenticatenales bacterium | reverse complement strand
TTAGAAACATTGCCAAGCAATCTCAATTGTGGATAACTCTGTGTTTTTGGTTCATAACATTGCCTAATTGTGGATTACTTTCAACCAAGAAATGCTAAAATTTCTTTATGAACTGTTAATCTGATTAAGAAAGTTAAGAAAAAATAGCTTGTTTTACGTTCTTTAGTAATGGTTCATCTTGTTCTTCCAACACGGTACGTGGGTCTAACAAGATGCAATCACCTTCAATCCGCCCTACCACAATCGGACGTTGCTGACGCAATTGCGCCGCCAACAGGTCCGGGGTAGGGGAGGGTAAAGCGACAACCCATGTAGGGACTGTTTCTCCCGGCAAAGAGCCACCCCCGATAGTTGACTGTCCTTTCCGAACTTCTACAGAAATACCCGCTTCTTTTAGTATAACCTCCCACTGCCGCGCCCGGTGTTCCACTTGGTCTAGCGGTTTGGCAATCATTTGCCATATCGGGATTTCTGTAATGGCTCTGCCCCGTTGGTAACTGCGAAGCGTGGCATCCAGCCCTGCCAGTGTGGTTTTGTCTACCCGTAATGCTCGAATTAAGGGATGTTTCCTTAATTGTTGAATAAGGTCACGCCGTCCCACAATACAGCCTGCCTGCGGACCCCCCAATAACTTATCCCCCGAAAAAATCACAAGGTCCGCGCCATCCCGAATACACTCTTGCACCATCGGTTCATGGGATAACCCGAAGTGTGCCGTATCCAACAACGCCCCACTTCCTAAGTCATCCACCACTATCAAATGATGGCTATGGGCGGCGGTGGTTAGTTCCTTCAATGTTGGTTGGTGAACAAAGCCCTCAATCCGAAAATTACTGCTGTGCATCCGCATCAACATCGCGGTTTGGTCGGTAATCGCATCAACATAATCGCGGGTATAGGTACGGTTGGTTGTACCTACTTCACGCAACTGTACTCCGCTCTGGCGCATAATATCGGGAATCCGAAAGCCGCCCCCGATTTCGATCAGATGGGCGCGGGACATAATGGCTTCCTTCCCGCTTGACAATGCACTTAATACCAGTACCAGGGCGGCGGCGGCATTATTGACCACCACTGCGGCTTCAGCACCTGTTATCTCTGCTAACAACGCACCTACATGGTCATAACGCGATCCCCTTTTGCCCGTTTCGACATCCCATTCCAAAGTGCTGTATTGACTGCCAATCGTCGTCATAGCCTTCAAGGCAGAACTGCTTAACGGGGCGCGTCCTAAATTAGTGTGGATAATGACACCGGTGGCATTAATAACTTCCTGTAACGGGGATTCCGCCTCTTTTTCAAGATATGTCAGAATCTGTTCAATAATCGAATCCGGCTCCGGTACAGAAGGATTTGTTTTGAGAGAGGCACGAACCCCGGACAAAATGGTACGACATGCCATCACAACTTGTTCGTGTCCAAATTGTTCAATGGCAGTCTGCAAGTCCGGGGTATTCAGAAGGCGATCTATGCCGGGAAGGGTACGATAGGGGTTAGTGGTCATTGGAAGTAGTTACACCATGCTATGAATATCAATCGCGTAGAGACAACAGATGGTGTTATGGTAATCCGCTTAAAGGAATAAAAGAAAATAGTTTTCCTCAACATTTCTATTATTATCTTTTATAGTAGTAGTAGGGGGTGTGGAAATGTGGAGAATCCCCATCACCATGCCCCTAAATCCAAGGATATGGCTCTTTCATAGAGGGTACACCCTATATATAGGGGGTAGGGTAGTCCGGATAACGGTGTAGAACTCGCGTTCTTTTGTGGAAAGTGGCGGATAACTTTTTTTCCCATACGTAAAACTATCAGAACACTAAATAACCTATGCCCATATTTAGTGGTACTGGTTTTTTAGTAGCCTATATTTATCCTCCAAATAGGGGTTCATTTAAAAACTTTTCCCCAATTCTCCCCCTTTTTCCACAAGCTATTGATAGTTATCCACAATTATAAAGTAAAGAACACGGAAAATTAACGTCTATCCCTACATTTAGACCCCGAAATCCGTCCAGCTAACGGCTTCTCCACATCAAAAACAACTAACTTCTATACGTGAAGATAAAACAGGGGAGTGCATCCGGCGCACCCCCCTGTTGAAACTGCTCTTACCGGGACGATTATGCCGCCGGACGTGCCGTAAAATCAAGTGCCAAAATCACTTCGTCGGCAACGCCTGTTACTTGCGGTACTTGCGGAATTTGAATGCCCCAATCCGCATACAAGATGGTAGTGGTGGCACTTCCCGTTAATTCCTGTTCCGATACCGGCGTAAGGGTGACATCAAAGGTGACAGAGCGGGTCGTTTCCAGCATCGTCAAATCGCCTGTCACCTGGAAGGTAACGGGCTGTCCCACAGATGCGCTTTCGGGCAATCCGCTTACGGCAGTCGGTGTGAAGGTGATGAACTCAAATTCGTTGGTGCGAAGAATCCGGTTTTTAATCGCGTTGTTGCGGTTGCCGCTATCCGTGGTGAAATCGCGGGCGTTAATCAGAATCGTTCCGACTTGCGCGGCGGTGGGATTGGTCGGGTCTACCGCAATTTGCCCGGCGACTTGATTAGTGACACCAACAACGGTCTTGGGTGCCCCGTTCAGAATTTCATCAATGCTAAATTGCACCTGTGATCCCTCTTGCTGAATCTCGAAAATGATCGGTTCGGCGGCGGGGGCAGTGGTGGGTTCGGCAGGTATCTCGGTCGGGGCTTCTACTATTTCTGTCGTTGCGGTTGCATTGGCATAAGGATCGGGCGTTGCTTCGACTTCGGTTGGCTCTGCGGTCGGTTCCGCCGGGGCTTCGGTGGGTGCGGTTTCGGCGGCAGGACTAAGTTGAAGCGGTACAGCCGCAATCGGTGCGCTGGGTTCTTCTGCCGGTGCGATGAACGACCATACCACGCCACCCACAATGAGAACAGCAACGACTGCAACAGTAATAATAATATTTCGGGTATTCATCTCTTTATACTCCTGGTTTGGGTTTGTAGAATTCTGTAACGGATTTCGACAAAGAACGAGCGTAGCGGCACAGCCTCACCGCTACGCTCTAACAGCCATCGTCAGATTTATGCTTCGTTTTGTTTCGGGATGGATTGACGCACATCCCTACCGACCGGTTTTTGTTACGGGCAGATGGTAGCATTCAATTTTATAGAAATTGTGCAGAAGGTTGAAACAAATCGAAATGCTACCTCTTAAGCGTACTGATACCTTGTTCGCCCGTATACCCCCAAAAGTTATAGCGAATTCCCAACTTTTAGGGTATTTTCCTTTTTGTAGGGAGGTAATCTGTTGAGAGTAAACATTATTCCCTATAAATTCCGAGCGGAAAGGGTGGTCAAAGTTTGTTCCGTCCTTATAGTTCCAAGAATAGCCTTCAATTGTGCAGAACTTTCTCATATCTGTTGCAAGATCTAACGGGTCTGGAAAAAACAAAAACCCACCCTTTCGTAGTGGGTTTTTGTTTTGATAGGGAAAGCAGGGAATGTTGTGTAGAGGGGACTTGCCCGATGTTAGAGAAACTCTTGAGTCTTTTTTATCGCGGAAATCTCACGCTTTTTCAACCTTACGATTGGTATCAACAGGCAATTGCAACGTAAAAATACTTCCCTGATTTACCCCCCGGCTCTCCGCCGTAAGCGAACCCCCATGTGCCTCGGCAATGGCTTTGGCAATCGCCAGTCCCAATCCTGCACCACCCTCGGCGCGATTTCGACTGGCATCGGCGCGATAGAAACGGTCAAAAACGCGGGGTAAATCTGCAGCGGCAATCCCCATGCCCGTATCCTGCACGGTAAGGGTTGAATTGAGGTCTGTTTTTGCCACAGTGACAGTAATCGTGCCGCCATTCGGGGTATAGCGCAGGGCATTACTCAATAGGTTTTGCACCACCTGTCGGATTCGTTGCGGGTCCAGGGTCAATATCAACGGGGTTGAAGGGGTGGTGATATTCAGCGTTATTGCTTTCTCGTCCGCCAACGGGTGCATTGTATCGGTAATTTCTTTCACCAACGCGCCTATATCCGTAGGTTGACGATAAAGGGGTAATTCTTTCGCTTCGGCGCGGGCAAGGGCGTGTAAATCATCCACCAATGCCGCCAGATGGTGGGTTTGCTCATACATCAACGCAATTTCTTCCATATTGAGCGGATAGACCCCATCAAGAACTGCCTGCAAACTCCCTTGAATCACATGGACCGGGTGGCGTAATTCGTGGGTGACATCCGCCAGCAAATTGCGTCGCAGGGTTTCCTGCTGTTCTAATTGCGAGGTCATACGGTTAAAGGAACGCGCCACCGATTTCACTTCGCGGCTTCCGGTTTCGGGCAAGCGGTAATCCAATCGTTGTTCCGCTACCGCTCGGGTTCCCTGCTCCAATTGCCCCAGGGGAGCCACCAACCAGCGACTTAATAGGACGACTGCCCCCACTCCCACCACAGAACCAAAAAGCATAGTACGATAAACCTCTTGCCAGATACGCTCTTCAAATTCTTCATCGGAGGGCGGACCATCATTATTATTGCGGGGTGGAGATTGCGGGCTGGCGTTATCGGTAGAATTGCCAGGATTGTTCACCACCCGCGTGGGGCGGGGCGACGGCGCGAAAATATTAATTCGCAAGGTACGCGTTACAAAGGGCAAAAAGGCGATGAAGGTAATTACCACCGCCAATACCAGCGTAATCCGAACCCACAAGCGGTCCATGGTTATTCCTCATCCATCCGATAGCCCACCCCGTAAATGGTCTTAATAAAGGTGGGTTGTTTGGGGTCGTCCCCGATTTTGCGCCGCAGATTGCGGATATGGCTGTCAAGGGTGCGTTCCACCCCTTCAAAATCGTGTCCCATCGCCTGTTGAATCAACTCGGAACGGGTCAGCACATACCCCGGTTGGGACATTAGCACTTGAAGCAGAGAAAATTCGGTCATGGTCAGTTCAATGACCTGCCCGTTTAATGTCACTTCCATGCGATTGGGGTCTAATTCCAGGGTGCCAATCCGCAAACGCGGGTTGGGCGCACCTGCTTGCTGTAAGCCCTGTTGCACCCGCAATCGTGCCCGCACTCTTGCTACGACTTCGCGGGGGTTATACGGTTTGGTAATGTAATCATCCGCGCCCAATTCCAGTCCGACTATTTTATCGGTATCGGTGACGCGGGCGGTCAGCATCAAGATGGGAAGGGTTGCCAGATTCGGGTCGCTCCGCACAATGCGCGTAATATCCCATCCATCTTTGTCGGGCAACATCAAGTCTAATAGAACCAAATCGGGACGGTCACGTCGGATCGTGTGCAGGGCAGTTTCCCCGTTGTAAGCGGTTAAGACCTCATACCCCGCTTGTTCTAAATAACTGCGAATCAGCCGTACTACGGCGGTATCGTCATCTACGACGAGAATCCTTTGCTTGGACATGATCGTTCCTGTTTTGTGATTTCCCGCTCACTTCAGTAAGTAAGGAAACGCAACGATACTCAACTTCTACTTAGCGGTTGCCTTGTCCATATGCCCCTCAAGATAGGTTATAAGCGGGGAGAACACAACCATTTGTCGCTAAACGATAGTACAAAACCATGCAGAAGTCGTGCATAAGCATTTGAGGAGTTGCCTAAAACGGCGGGACGCAGGACGCAGAATGTAGAAATGGCATAATAGGGGAGCGCAAAGGGATAAAAAGGCAGATTGTAGGGGCGACAGCATCTGCCCGCGTTGGTTACATACCGGAAGTGCGGGGTGAAACCAGTGTGTTGATAGGCAGGTATGCGGCATGACGGATGCTTCGCCCTGCCGTGAGGGTTGAAGGTAATGAGAAAAGGGTGGTTCCCGTTCAGGCAACAAAAAAGGTGCAGATCCATTCCGCACCTTTTTTGTTAAATGCGTGTAGGTTAACCGTTCCGCAATTCCCATTCCAGAAAATAAGAAACGTGCTGATTCTGTGGTAATTTCATTCCCGTCACCTTATCACTGATGCCGGTGCCGCGCCCTTCCAATTGGGCACTATAGACTGCCCCGAACATGGGGTAGTTCCCGGCGGGTTCGTTTGCCGGTTTTTCAAGGGATACCCGGTCGGTGGTGTTTTCCCATTTCACGACCAAGGTCACTGTCGGGTCGTGGGGCTGGGTGGCGTAGATATGGTGGGTGCCGCCGCTCTGGTCGCTGTCCTGCCAGAAGGCACGTTTGAGATGCCAGTGGGCTTGCCCTGCCGATACGGAGGCGCGTTCTACAGTGCACCATTCGGGCAATTTGATATCGGATGCGGGGAAGGGTTGGGGATGCACGGTCCCGTCAGGAATCTCCGGGTTGCTTAATACGGTCGTATCATCGTCATCTTCGTCGCTATCATCCGTAGGAGTAGGGGTCGTTGCCCCTGCACGGAAGGCGGCAATCGCATTTACCACCGGGCGGAATTGCCCGCCCTTGCGGGTTTGGTGTTTTTCCCATGTTGCCGCCCCTTCGTTATCGTCGCCATTCCACCAATGATTCACGAACAGAATGGCATCGTTGGGCCCGATGATTCGTTCCAATGCGAACACCACCTCTCTTGCCCGCGCTTCCTGCCCATCGTCATAGCCCATATCCCATTCATTGATAATCATCTTTTTGCCTGCGTTGGTATACGGGGTCAAAAATTTTAATGCTTGCTCATGGCGGCGGCTGTACCATGTTTGTAAATCGCCCGATACCGAGCGGGTCGTGGGGGCATAGACATGAATACCAATAATGTCACACAATTCAAACATTTCGCGGAAGGGGCAGGATTGAATCGCGGCGCGTATTTCGGTGGGGGTCGGGTCGGGTTTTGCCGCCTCCGCACCATGATACCAGTAGGGGGTATTCGGTGCGTCACCCTTAAACCAGACATCATCATTCCCCGGCGTATTGCACAGACTAACCATTTTTGCCTTTGGATAATGTGCTTTGACCACTGATCGTGCTTGCTTCCAATAGCGCAACCCATCGGGGAAGCCCGCCCTGCCCCGTGCAAATCCTTCGCCGCCGATATTGGTTTCATTGAACAATTTAACAATAAAACGCCCTTCTTCGTATGCCTGTTTGATCAAGGGAAATTGAAAATAATCGTCGCGCATTCGGATGACTGCACCATTGGCGTACCCTTCCACAATGGCGGGATTAATGCCCTCATCTGGGCGGAAGTAAGGGCGATAGACCAGAAAGGGTCTGACCCCTTTTGCGTCCAGTGCCATAAGCGGCACGATTAACCCTTCCCCTTTAACGTTATCCAGAAAGGTGAGGCTCACGGGGAGGGTGGTTTCTACTTCGAGGCGCAATCCATCGGTGTTGCCGTTCATCCAGTTGGGAAGGTGCATCCCGTATTTGTAGGGAACCCCCTCAATATCCCGTACATCCTCAATATCGGGCAGGGCGTCCCCCGCCGCCAAACTTTCCAATGCCACCGCCATCATCTCATCGTCCAATCGGGGTCCCATTGCGTCACCATATGCCTTTCACACCTTTGGTTTCACCCTTAAGTATAAAAGATGGAAGGCTGAATCGTAAGAGGGGACAAGAAGAAAGAGAAAGGAAACAAAGGATGGGAAAGGCGTAAAGAAAAAAGTAAAAAAGACAAGGCGCGAATGGAAGTTCGCGCCTTTCCAAGAGTTGGTTCCTATAGAAGTGATGCACTTCAAGCGAGGAACGAAGATAAATTTTCTTTTTAAGGCTGTTATAGTGATGGTTTTGGTTATTGATTGATATGGAGATTGTAATAATGGGTGGTAGCACCGTTATTCTTCACTGCAATATGCAAGGTGTCGGAAAGGGGAAAGTCACCAGTCCAATAGAGGTCGCCAGGGGTATTTTCGTCCGCACTGCCGCGCCCTACCGGCTCTTCGTCGTTGGCATATTGAGCGTTGGTATAGACAGCGAACGCGATATCTGTGCTATTGGTTTCTGCCCATACTTCAATCTTTTCACTCTCTCCGCCATATCCCACCGTAAACCAGACCGTTTCTCCCGGTGCAATCGCTTGCCATTGATTGAGGATAGGGGATGC
>CBKYSX010000154.1:0-8013 GCA_966690745.1 uncultured Ardenticatenales bacterium | reverse complement strand
CGTACGTTGGCACTCAACATCCCGGCAGGGGAGATGCACAAATTGGTTGGCATTGTCCAGCCATGCACCGGGTCGCCCACCGTAGTAGGGGTTTGCCTCGGTCAGAGTCAGGAACCCCGGTTCAAGATCGGTCTGTCCGGTTAGCCGTAGCAGTGCCGCCAACGCCGCATAATAAAGGGGGGGTTGGCTCCCTTCTTGTTCGGCATAATGGTCCCGTTCCTCTAAGGTTTGGACCGGTAGTTGCCCTGTATCGGCAAGGTACATGGCAAAGGCAAAATGCCAATGCTCATCGGGCTTCTCAAACAGAGGGGTAACAACGGCATACCCCCCTGCCAGGAGCAGATATAACCCGATGATGAACCATGCCCACCGGGGCAACTTTGTTACAGCATCACGCATAACCACCAATAAAAATGCCGCGCACGCGGCGCGGCATTGCGTCCTGCTTTGACTTTAGAAATCCGGGCAGGCAAGGGTAGGCGACCGCGGCGAATCTTCGGTAATTGGAGCGGGTACCAGGTAACTGCCGTCTTCGTTCGTCATAGCGGCATTATCAAGGTTACAGGATTCGGAAGTATCGCCGACACGACACTCAATAAAGTCAATCCGAATTGTCACCCCTGTCCAATCGTCCTCCACATCCTCGAAATCAAAGCTGAAGCCATTGGAAACGCGTTGACGGTCACTCCCTGTGCCCTGAGTCGCGTAGATCGTACCACCGCCCTCAGTGGGAATTTCATAGTAGGATTCGATAGGAAGTTCATAGTATCCGGTAGCGTCAACCTGCGGACTATAGTATTGACAACTACCCGTTGCGTCCAGACAACCTTGAGCACCGAATCCATCAGGACCACCGTAGGCAGGGGTGCCATCATAGAATCGGATAAATCCACACGCAGAAATATTCAGGAATCCGGGATCGCGGTAAGCCGTATTTCCATTTTTCTTAAACACCCCGGTTCCTTCGGGGACAAGGGTCGCGGTGGCTGTGGGAACGGGAACCGTTGCGGTAGCGGTAGGAGTCGGGGCGGCTCCGTAAACAAGCGGGTTGTATGTATTGATACTCCCGCCGGGGTTCGCAGTAATGGTGCGTTGGGAATAGGCTACCAAGCCTAACATGACAATCAACGCGGCGGCGAATAGGAAACGTCGCATCATATACCTCATAGTAGCGTTGTTGAAAGGTTGGTACGCCCCCTTGCAACAATGCAATCAACTTTCTCTTGTGCTTAGTCGGAGCGGATTATAACGATTTTAGACGTTCGTCCAAACCCCTACCAAATCAAGGGGGTACTTTGGTCTTGCCTAGGGTTCATCCCGAATCACCATTGCATCATTTATCAAACGGTTACCATTGGCATCCAACGCGGGCAATCGTACCCCATCGGCGCGGCGGTATATTCCGATGGCGATGGATTCATATGGCACACCGGCGGGTAAAAAGCGTGTTTCCGCAAATAAGTGCCCCACGCGCCATGCTGATAAACGATAGCGATTGTCAAAAGGGTCGCCATCGGCTTGCCCCACCATCTGCCCGTTGCTATCGAATAGATGAACAAAGATGGTCAGTTCTTCCGTCGTCGGGGCGGTGGGTTCCCAATAGAGGGTCAGGTGATTTTCAGCACGATTGAGCGTTGCGCCGCGCAAATGGATTGCCTCCCCAAAGGTTGCGGTTTCTCCCGTAGGCTGAACTGAGCTCCTTGATTCCACCCAGACTTCCCCCAATAGCGCATCCTTTTGCCCATCGGCAAAAGGCAAAAGGGTTCCACTATCGGGATCGTGCCAGCCCAACCGCCATGTATAGTTCATAGGGGGCAAATGATCGGGGATTGTGATTCGGAAGGGAATCCGCAGATAGAGGGTTGGCGGGAGATTTGAGGTTGGAATCTCGGCGGGGTGGCGTTGGTCGCTGGTGGCAACGGTTTGTCCGGTCGGGTCATCTAAATGCAGATAAACCGCGTAATCCTCGTTTAGGGGATATAAAGCACGAACATAAGCGACCACTGACACGGTATCGCCCGCCTTGATCACCTCCCCCGGCACCTCTACACCCAACAATCGCAACTCTGCGCCCCACTCCGCACGGAGCGGTACGGGGGCAGAGGCGGCACTATCAGGCGGGGAGGTCGGGGCGAAGTATGCGGGAACAGCAAAATAAAGCAGTAGAATCGGGACCAGTGCCGTCAGCACGACCCCGGTGTTTTGTTTTATTGACCCCTCTTGGGAAGGAGCCGGGGGGTGGGTTGCTGTATCCGATTGGCGCACCCCTCTTCCCTTCCAATACCGTAACACCTTCCAGCCTATCAGTCCCGCCACCGTCAACCACGCTGCCCATGAAAGCCATTCACTCCCCTGCCGCAAGGGTGTATCCTCGAAACGCACCTCTATTTCGTGCGTCCCGGCGGGCAGGACAAGTTGCGCTAACCCTGTTTCTGCCTGGGGGCGAACGGGAATTGCAATACCATTTGCAAAGGCAGTCCATCCCGGAAAATAGAGCAGATTCAGGGTGATGGTTGCAGGGTCGTTCAGCGTAATACGGAGGCGGTGGAATTCTGTACCGCTTTCCACAGTTTCTGCTATTGCATCGGACGGTAGTGAATCTTGTTCAATCCGTTCCGGGGTGCGGTTGGCGCGATAGTCTTCAATCAAGGGGGAATCAGTGAGCGGCAAGGTGCGCCAGACGGGGTTAAATTCGGCAAGGCTGGTGGTTCCCACGGCTCCGGTAGAGATCTCAAATTGTACGACATCGGCAGGGGTCGCTTTCAGCGTACCCAACGACAACCGTTGCGGATACAAATTCACCAATGAAGCCAGTAAGAGCAAAAAAAACGAGAGCCCTGCGACCCACGCCCCCACGTTCGGGCGATAGTTCGTTATCCCATAGATGAATGCCCCTGCCAGCCCTGCCAGCCCCAATGCCGTAAAACCATGCCAGCGTGCCGGAAATTCAAACAAATCTACAAAAGGGAGTTGTTCCCATAGAGGCAATGAGAGGTTATGCGCCATAAATGCCCCGAAGAGTGCCAACAGCAGATACCCACCACCCTCAATTGTTTTTCGTAAATGCGTTGGAAAAGGGGTTGTTTTTTCCCCGTTCCGGGCGGGGGTTGGGGGGCGAGTTGCGGTCCTACGCAGAAATGATCCAATAAAAAGTACGATTCCTCCCGTTACTGCCAACCCGACTGGCACGGCTCCCAGCGTCAATGGAAGATAGGGGTTGATGGCGGCACGGTCTAACGGCGGGGAAAGGGCAATGAGTTCTTGAAAGGGGACAAAGCGGGTGCGGTAATCGCTGGCAACAATTTTATCTAATTGAATCAAATCCCCTTCCAATAGCGCAGGCAGAGAAAACCATGCCGCCAGCGCAACGCCGCCCATTCCGGCAAGCGCAACCTTTGATAGGCGTACCATCTGCCCCCGCCCTAAAGGGGCGGGGCTAGAACGCTGTGAAGGGCTGAAAAAAGAGCATATCAATAAACCAATGGTTTGAAGGGCTAATACACCCCCCAACACCAATGCGACCACGTTATGGCTCAGTAATGCCCCTGCCATTGCCAGAGCCGTGACAATTCCATATCGTAGTCGTCCCGTTGCCCATAGCCGCCCCACCCCCCACACCGCCCACGGAATGAACGCCCACGCCATCAATTGCCCGACATTCCCTTGAATAAAAAGTTCCCGTAAACGGTAGGGCGCATAAACAAAGGTAACACTCCCCACCATTCCCGCCCATTGTCCGAAGGAGGAACGAAACAGCACGTAACTCCCCCACGATGTCAGGAGCAAGGCGACTATCAAAGTGGCTTTAAGGGCAGTTTCTAGGGGAAGTCCTACGGTATGGAAAAAAGCCGTGAGAAGATACGGCAGAGGGGGAGCGTAGTTAAAAAGGGGAATCCCATAGCCGTATCCCAAATTGGCAGACCATCGGGGCAACCACACACCATCCTGCCACGCATGAACCATTTCGGCGGCGCGGATAAAGTGGACGTGCATATCCGCCGTATTGGGCAATCCATCGGGAAGCAGTGCTATGAAAAGAGGAAGAAGAAGCAGAACGGGGGTCAGGTCAAAGCGGCGCATGGAAAAGTGCATCGTGCCTTGTGCATATAGAACAACGACACTCTGCCTTATCAAAAACCAATTGAAGGAATGGCACAATCCCTAAAAGGGTAAAAGCGGAACCCGTTCACGCTCCCGTTCGCGCAGAGGGGCATCCCATTCGATTTGCAATCCACCGCCTTCGTCGCCCCAACGGGGTTGGTTGCCATGGTCGCTTCGTTTCACGGCGGCAATCCGTAAGCCAAAGCCGGGCTTTTCCTGCGCCCCCGCATCAAAGAGCAACGCCGGAGCCAATAAGAGGGGGGAGAGCATCGCGTAGAGCCACCGCCCCATTGTTTTGCGGCGGTCCAACGCACGGAGGATATGGAAGGCTTCATAGATAATGCCCCCGAATCGGGTGAGATAGGGTCCATGGTCGGCGATTTCCAACCCCAGCAAATCCAACCGTGTCCCCAATTTAGCGTAGGTGTAAAGACGGCGCAGAGATTGCCGTTCGCGTAACAGCCTTTGTACCATATCGCCCAAGGCGGCGCGGGGCGCAGGCAGGGGTGTGCCTGTCGCGCTTACGCCTTCGGCTTGCACCAATTCATCAATCAGCCAATGGGACGGCACAAATTTAGCAACGATGCCAGCCGCTTCAAAGGAGGGTAAGGTAAGACACAAAATGCCGCCGCTTTTCAGCACACGGGTCATTTCGCGCAGAATGAACAAATCATCGTTGGAGCGTGCCAATTCGGAGCCGCAGAGTACCGCATCAAAATGGGCGGCGGGAAAGGGCAAGCGCAACAAATCGGAAACGTAGAATTGTACCAGATGGGGAATACCCATTTTTTGCGCCAGCCGGTGCGCCTCTTGTACGGTTTGGGGGTCGGTTGCCAGGCCCACCAATTGCGCCCCCTGTTGGGCAAGCGGCAAATGGAGCAAGGGATCGCCCCCCACCACCAGAATCCGCCGCCGTTCGGTGGGGTCGCTCAACCACGCTTCCACGATCACGCTTTCCATGCTGTAGCGCAAATCGGCAAGGCGTACATGGGGCATGATGAATCGCAATATGGGACGGGGGAGAATGGATAGGAGTTGAAAGAGGCGCATAAACCCTAAGACGCATGAATGGCGGATACGGAGTTCGGGGAATTATACTCAGTTTTTGGAAAATGGGGGTGGGAGATCGGAAACGGCAACGGATTACGGAAATCACAAAGAACACAGAGAGTCACAAAGGTCACCAAGAACGACAGAAGTATGACGCAGAAAGGGTAAAGATACAGAGGGTTTTTGATACTGGTTCGGGAGTCCACAATGTCCTCGCTGTGGAGGGTAGGTCTGAGCAGTCCCCGGTGAATGGAAATAACCATTATCGAATAAAAACTCTGCGTTAGGAGTAAACACAACGTCCTCGTTGTGTTCTCCAATCGTCGCTTCTCATTTCTCCTTTCTCAATACCCGATACGCTTCTATGTACTGCCCCGCAATGACATTCCAATCAAAATGTTGTTTCAGGGTAGCGGCGTTCCGTTCGACCCGTTGCAGAGTGGGGTCGTAGCGCAGGAGTAATGCCATCTGCCGTGCAAAATCGGCTTTGTCGCCGCGCCGCGCCAGCATGATGTTGTGTCCGCTTTCTAAAAAGGGAATCGGGGTTGGGGGGTCGGTAGTGACCACCGGGCGACCCAGCGATAATGCCATAATGAGCGTCGAACGGCGCAGGTTTGCCCCATCGCGGAAAGGGAGCGCAACGACATCGGCGGCAAGGATGGCATGAATTAACTCGGTTTCGGACAAGTCCCCCGTCCATTGAAGCCAGGGCGGGTTGAGGTTGAGTTCCTCCGCCTGTGCTTTGATTTCTTCGTAGTAGCTCTGATTGCTGGGATCGCTTGCCCCCAACGGGTCGCCCGCCATCAGTAAACGCACCGGTTGCCCCGCCCGTAAGAGGCTGTCGTGGGTGTAGAGCAACGTTTCTACGCCTTTGGCACGATTGAGAAAGCCGTAATGCACGATCAATTTGTGCTGATCAGTGACGCTCCATTTGGCTCTCCATGCGGTGCGGTCAAAATCGGGAGCGGGGGTCAGGGGTAAGGGGGAGGCAATCGGAACCTGCCATAATCGGCCATCGGCGTTGCGCCCCAACCACCTCCGTAAAGTCGCTTCATCTTCGGGGTTGGTTGCCACCACGCCATCGGAGGCTCGCGCCAGATGTTTGACCGACCATTCCCGCACTTTGCCCGCTTTGGGAAAGAGATAGGGGACGAGTAAATCATGGAAGGTGGTGAGCATGGGTTTACCGCCCGTCAGTAGGCGCAACCCGTCCGCCAGAAATTGCACCGGCAAGCCCATGCCAAACGCCCCCGCCTGATATTCCAGATGAAGCAGGTCATACTCCTGCGCGATGGCGGCGAGTTTGCCCCATGCGCCCATGCCCCACCCCTCCATAACCGGGTAGAGATTTGCGGTGGGGTGGGTCGCGCCCTGTGCCTTCGTAGAGGTGACAATGCCCACCTCATGCCCTTGCGCCGCCACCGCCGAGGCAATGCGGGCGGTGTGATCGCCAATGCTTCCGCGCATGGGAGGAAATTCGCCTGTGATAAAAAGGATTTTCATAACGTCAATAATTCGTGGTTCGTGGTCAGTGATTAGTGAACGACAATAACACCCGTTCCCCGTCCTGAAGGACGGGGCTGTTGAATATGAATGTGTCCAATAACAAGGTTCCCGTATTTTTTAGCCCCATCCTTTAGGTTGGGGAATCGGGCAATTTTGCCACAGGTTCCCGCGCCAAAAAGCTGATGAGGGATTGATAGTGCGTCACCCGTTCGCGCCGCAGGGGGCGTTTATGCCCCACCAGCCATTTCGCGCCTTCTTGTGCCCATTCTAAGCCGTAAAGCAGAAGAAGCCAGCCTTGCAACAGACGCGCCGCCTTTTCACCATGCCATTTGGCGGTGTAACGCAGGCGGCTCCGGTTGAAAATCTCGTCCCGTTTGCCGCCCACCTGCCCACTGGCTTGCGCTTCATAGTGGACAATCAGTGCCAAAGGGTCATAGAGAATCGTCCACCCTGCCGCTTTGATGCGCCTCTGCCAATCGGTTTCTTCATAGTACATGAAAAATCGTTCGTCGAAGCCGCCCACCTGTTCGTAGACCTCGCGCCGGAGCAGGAGTGCCGCGCCCGTCAGCCAATCGGTGAACGTTGGGGCGGAAGGAAGCCGGCGTTGATAGTAGAACCGATTGAGCAGGGGGGCGAAAAGCGGAGCAAGCGGGGTACTGGCTGTGCCGAGCGTCCAGAGGAGGGGGAAACGATGGCGGGTAATTTGCGCTGTGCCATCGCCATACTGAACGCGAGGACCCACCACCCCGACAAAGGGATTATCAGTCAATGTGGCAATGATTTGTTGCAGGGCATCCCCAACGATTTCCGTATCGGGGTTGAGGAGCAGAAACCAATCACCCCGCGCCGCCGCCATCCCTACATTATTGCCCGCCGAAAAGCCCAGATTCGCGCCGGTTTCGATGAGTTGCACATCAGGGAAATCAGCACGAAGCATGGCGGGGGTTCCGTCATGGCTGGCGTTGTCCACCACAATGATTTCAAGGGGCAACTCGCCCTGATGCGCCGCGATACTCTGCAAGCAATGGCGCAGAAGGTCGCGGGTATTCCAGGAAACGATAATGGTGGAGAGCATGGGGTATCCACCCTACCTGTGTTCCCGCACGAAGCGGCTTTGCAGGTAGGCAAGTGTCGCCCCCCCGATAACTCCTATCGGGATGGTGAAGATACCGAATACCGTCACCGCCAATGCCGCCAAAACGAAAACGTAAAGCAGATAGTCCACTATCCCTATGTCAGAATTGCCGCTCTGCACCAAAGCGATAAGCAACGCAATGGCAAAGGCAACAGGAAAGGCGAGAAGGCTAATGAGCAATCCCGTTAAGGCTCCACGAGTGAGAGTGGGACGTTTTGGAC
>CBKYSX010000153.1:0-8033 GCA_966690745.1 uncultured Ardenticatenales bacterium | reverse complement strand
AACGTCCATCATCGGAAGTTTCCGCGTTGTAAATAGAGTCATTGGGCGGTTCACCATTGGCATTGAAGACAAAAGATTGAATCGTGCCAAGGGGATGTGCCTTTAGTAGGGTACTTTGGTTGCTTTCGGTGGGAGGGAGGGACGGAGATGGTGCAAGTTCAAGGGTTGGCGTTGGGGGGGGATCTGTGACGGGCACGTCAACTTCAGCACTTTCCCCGCGGGGAATACAAGCGACTAACGATAGACAAGCGAGAAGAAGCAAGACAAAGCGGTAAATAGACATAAAAATCTTCCTTTACTATTTTATTTCATGGCTGGGTGGTTTTAACTTCAACCGCAACTCTTTCTGCTGTTCTCGTTCCCGTTCTTGCAGGCGATACATCTGATTTCGCCCGGTCAGGTACTGGTTGGGGAAATATTGTCCGCGATAGTCATAATGGGCGGCGGCATGGAGGGTAAAATAGGGGTCCATGAGATGGGGGCGAGCAAGCGCAACCAGATCAGCACGTCCCTGTAGCAGTATGGTATTCACCTGATCGGGGGTGGTAATATTGCCGACTGCCATGGTGTCAATACCAACCTCGTTGCGAATTTTGTCGGCAAAGGGGGTTTGAAACATCCGTCCGTAGACAGGTTGTTGGTCGGGAACGGTTTGCCCTGCCGACACATCTATCAAGTCCGCCCCTGCTTCTTGCAACAGCTCCGCTACCCGCACCAGTTCTTCGCCTGTCAGTCCGTCAGGGTGCCAATCGGTGGCAGAAATGCGCACCGACATCGGTTTTTCGGGGGGCCAGACTGCCCGTGCCGCCCGGAATACGTCTAACGGGAAACGCATTCGATTTTCAATTGAGCCGCCGTATTCATCCGTACGCTGATTGGTGAGGGGTGAAATAAAACTCGCCAATAAATAGCCGTGCGCCATATGAATTTCTAACATATCGAAGTCCGCTTGTTTCGCGTAGTCAGCAGAACGGGCAAAATCAGCAATAATTCGCGCCATATCGTCTTTGCTCATCTCATGCGGAATCTGACTAATACCCTCGTAATAGGGAAGCGGGGAGGCAGAATAGAGCTCCCAGTTTTGGGAAGAATCGGGGAGGGGGTAGTCACTTTCTTCCCAACCCAACTGGGTAGAGCCTTTACGCCCGGCGTGACCCAATTGCATACAGATTTTGGTGGGGCTGTTGGCATGAACAAAGTCAACAATGCGTTTAAACGCCAGCATTTGCGTTTCGTTCCACAAACCTGTACAACCGGGAGTAATACGGGCATCGGGAGAGGTGCAGGTCATTTCGACAAAAAGTAAGCCTGCGCCACCGATGGCGCGACTACCGTAATGAACAAAATGCCACTCGTTGGGAATCCCATCCACCGCCGAATATTGTGCCATCGGAGAAACGACCACGCGATTAACCAACTCCATATCGCGTAGCCGAAAAGGGGTAAACATCGGGGGTGTTCCTTTTCGTCCCTTATATCCCTTTTGACGTACCCGCTCTAAAAACCATTGCTCCACCCGTTCGACAAAATAGGCATCACGCAATTGCAATTGTTCGTAGGTAATTTGTTTGGAACGGGACATGACCCCGAACGCAAATTGCTCCGGCGATAAATGCCAGTAGCGGGCGACATTCTCGAACCACGCCAGCGACACCTCCGCAGCATATTGGGTTTTTTCAACCTCTTCACGCCGCTCCTGTTCATAAGCGCACAGTGCATCGGAGAGCGTATTATGGGTGCGAAGGGACTCAAAGAGGGCAATCGCATCTTCCATTGCCAATTTTGTGCCTGAGCCAATCGAAAAATGGGCGGTGGATTTGGCATCGCCCAGCAGAACGATATTGTCTTTGACCCAATGGCGATTGTGTATAGTAGGGAAATTGCGCCAGATGGAACGGTTTGCAATAAGGGGATGTCCGTCCAATTCTTCGGCAAAGATGGCGGCGATGTCTGCCATATACTCTGCCTCGCTCATCTCGTTCCATCCATGCGCCCGCCATGTGGATTCCTCGGTTTCAATTACCCATGTGCTTTTGCCCGGTTCATACTGGTAGCAGTGGGCAATGACAATGCCTTGAGGCGTTTCCCGAAAGAAAAACTTGAAGGCATCAAACGGTTTGGTAGAACCGAGCCAGCAGAATTTATTACGGTGGAAGGTAATTTCGGTGCCAAAGGCTTCGCGGTGCTGTTCCCGAATCCGGCTGTTAATGCCATCGGCGGCGACAATCAAATCGCTGTCAGAAAGAGCGGTTGGGTCATTGATTTCATGGGAAAAATGGAGCTCTACCCCTAATTCGCGGCAACGGGTTTGGAGCAAGTGTAAGAGAGTTTGGCGGGAGCAACCACAGAAACCATTACCACCACAGCGCAGAACATGTCCTTTGAAATGAATATCCACATCGCCCCAATAAGCAAAGTTGCGGCGAATCATCTCATAGGATTCAAGGTCATACTCCCGAAAAATCCCCAGCGTTTCATCGGAAAAAACAACCCCAAAGCCAAAGGTGTCGTCCGCCCGATTGCGTTCGTAAACGCTAATTGCATAAGAGGGGAAAGTTTTTTTAAGGAGCAAGGCAAAGTACAACCCGCCGGGACCGCCGCCAATGACCGAAATTTTCATAATTCTGGAGTTGGATTACGTATCACACGGCTTCTCCCGTCGAATTGCGCCGTATAATAGGCAATATGAGATTGTGGTTGGGGCTAGTATAATCCCCGCATACTCCCTGTCAACGCTTAGGAAGAGGAGGAGTCATGGGGATTTCTGCATTGGCGGGTGGTGCAGAGTTTGAACCGGCGATGAGTGCGCTGGATCAAGCGATTCTGCGCCGCGTGGTTTATCAGCAGTGCCGTGTTGCGATTCTTCCTACCGCCGTTGCTCCCTATCGTCCCGACCTTGCGGTACTGAATGCGGTACGCCATTTTTCCTCATTGGGGGCGGAAGCCCGTCCTGTAATGATATTGACACGCAGTGATGCCGAAAATTACGCTCTGGCAGAACAATTGAATGGCGTGGACGTGATTTATCTGGCAGGCGGCGATCCTTGGTATTTACAAAATACGCTTGAGGCAACCCCTGTCTGGGATATGATTATGGAGCAGTATGCGCTGGGGCGGATGGTGGTTGGCTCCAGCGCAGGGGCAATGGTGATGGGGGATGTGATGTGGCAACGGGAGCAAGCGGTGTGGAAATCGGCATTCGGGTTGGCAGGGGGAATTGGCGTGTTGGCACATTTGGACGAAGCCCCGAAAGAACGGGTTGAAGCGTTATGGGGCGCATTACCCGATGGTTTTACGATGATCGGGATTGATACCAGTACAGGAATTATTATTGACAACGAACGGGGTACCGCCGAGGTTGCGGGAATAGGGGGTGTCACCTTGTTCGGAGCACAAGAGGCTATTCGATACAATGCCCCTACGACTTTTGAATGGCGATAACTTGAGGTTGGGAAATGAGGTAACTCCCGCCATAAAGGACGAGGCAACGAAATACGGGAGCCTGCAAAACGCGTGGACTTGACAGGCGGAGCTCCGTATTCATTAGCCCTGCCCTTGAAGGGCAGTGAAACACGGCGCGTCACGGTATTATTTTCTTAAATTCCATCAACCTCACGCTGGCTATGACAGTGGCGGGCGATCACGGGGGTACGCTCCTACAGCACTATGGAGCCTTAGCCTGCTTGAACAGGATTGCCTTACCGGCATGAGGTTTCAACCTCATGGAATTATGCGATACAATCCGCTATGGTTATTCATCCGTCAGTATAAGCGGGGTTCGCTCGAAAAGCGAACCTCTAAAACAGGAGCAATGAGGCATGAGCGCGAACAATCCCTTTAATAAGGGAAGTAACAAGTCGGGTAAACCGGGCGAAGATGCCGCCCGTCGGGTTCAGCAACAATCAGGGGGAAATCGTAGTGGGATTGGACAGCGCAAAGGAAAGCCCGCGCCCAAACCCGGCGTGGAACGTTCGGGAGGTAGTTCTTCCGGTAGTAGCAAATCTACGCCGCCGGGATTGCCTAAGAACCGTCCGGGAATGCCGGGAAGTGGGGGGCAGACCAGTGGTTCCACACGGCGCGGCTGTGGATTGCCCGTTGGAATATTGACATTGCTTCTTATGATTCTGGGCGTAGCGGTGCTAAACCGATAATATTCCCCATAAATAATGGGAAAAAGTAAGGGAAGTAATTTCACTATGACCGAAACCGTTATTGATAAACGTGCGCCGATGGCATCCGCTCCGATGAAATATCGCGATGACGGAGAAGTGGATTGGGGGGATATGTGGGATACTTTTTGTGTGTTAGCGTTGGATGGAGGTCCGCCTCATCGTGGTACGATGCTATACGCACAGGAAGAGGCAAACACTACGACTCCTGCCTATCAACAAGCGGTGCGAGAGATCATTCGCGGTATCCATGAGGTTAGTCAATTACACGCCCGCCCTGACAAACCGGGATGGATGGCAGTGCAATGTGACTCAGTGGCACATGCCAAATGGGTCGCTGAAGCAATTCGGGAAGAGAACATACAAACCCGTTCGGAAGGTACGTTGTTGTTTGTTCCGGTCGGGGATTACTTCACGGTGAAGGGTGAAATTAAGAATGTGATTACGGCGGTGGCAAAAACAACCCATTACTGGATTGAACATTTGCCACCTGATGTCAAACGAACCCTGGCATTGCAGGCGCAGTTAAGTGAAGTTCGTGCAACGATATCACGATGGATGGGACGATAGGCGGGTAGATTACCCGCCTATATTTTTGAGTAATGCCCCGACGATATAGGCAACCGCCGCCGCCGCGCCACCCACCAGCAACATTTCCATGCCACTCCGAATCGGGTTCAGGCGCGTGACCAACACTTTTGCCGCGCCCAGGGCAAACAGGGCAACACCCGACAGAATGATAGAAGTGGTAAAGGCGGTAGTGGGATCAATCGGAACCACCAAGCCTAACAAATAGACAAGTAAGGGCAACGACCCGGCGACAATAAACGCCACGAACGTTGCCAGTCCATTCCACATCGGGTTGCCCTCTTCCTCCAACATTCCCAACTCTTCAATCATCATAGTTCGCACCCATTGTTCTTGATTTTGGGTGTTCAGGACCACCAGTTGGTCGGCTTGTTCCAGTGTATAGCCCTTTTGCAAGTATAGATGACGTAATTCTGCCCGTTGCCCGGCAGGGAAGTTTTCAATTTCCCAGGTCTGACGTTGTGCTTCGCGGTTGTAATATTCGCTCTTGCTTTTAGAGGAGAGATATGCCCCGGTTGCCATGGAAAAGCCGTCTGCGAGCAAGTTCGCCAGCCCCAGAATCAGAATAATAGAAGCACTTAGTTGTGCCCCGGCTACCCCGCTCACCACGGCAAAGGTAGTTACGATGCCATCCAACCCTCCGTAGACAACATCCCCGATGTATTCGCCCCCGAGCGTTTTGCCGCCTGTTAAGGTTTCGCCCTGTTCGGCTTCGGCATGGAGCCGTGCCGCGGTGGTGACATCGCCCCGTTCAAATGCCCGTCGTGCTTCATCTACTCTTTTTGCAATACTCATGGCTCATTCCTGTTCTTACTAGTTTAGAATGATTCTATTTTAGCACCAATCTGCGATAGTACAATCGTTAATGTTCCGCCCCAATCAGGTAGAATGCCGCCCAGAGGCGTGGGTCGGCAGTGGCCGGGTTTTGCAGGAACGTGGTCATCGCATGACGCAGAGCGGCGGCTTTGTTGTCAGTAGCGAGATAATGTTCATAAAAGTGGCGCATGAAGTCAGCAGTCGCGGCATCATCTACGTTCCACAGGCTGACCAAGACGGTTCGCGCTCCTGCGATTAAAAGGGCGCGGCTTAATCCTATAACCCCATCCCCTGATACCAAGCCCAATCCCGTTTGGCAAGCACTCAGCACTACCAAATCTGCCGGAAGGGAGAGATTGACTACATCGCGGGCATAAAGGAATGCGGATTGGTGGTCGTTACCTTCGGGGGCGAGGACAAGAAATGAGGCAAGGGGATTGCGGGTGTCGGCATACCCATGGGTTGCCAGATGCAGGATTCCATGTTTGCCCAATTCGATTTGTACGGCGGCTTTGGTGGCGGTTGCATGTTGGAAGAGGGTAGGGGTACGTTCGCCAAAAAGGGTTTTTAATGCCAACACTTCGGCTTCGGCTCCCGGAAGTGGGTCAAAACTAAAATCATCACTTAGGGGCATTGTCGGGTTGCCGACCAATAACACCGGAAGCGATTGGGCTGTGCCGTAATCCTTGCTGGTGCGAATATCCCGCAAGACATTCTCGGAAGGGGTTAGAAGCAAGGCGCATTTTGTGGCGAGGGGCGATTCGGCGGGACCCAGTGCGGCAAATGGGACTTGCCATAACGAACCATGTGGCTCAATCACCAAGGTTTCGGGCAACTTGTGGGAAATGGGTTCAATGAGCCATTCGTAGAGGGTAGGCAGAGGGTTTTCTAATTCAGGTGGTTCTTCAACTTCCGCAACAAATGCCAACCGTGCGCCGCGTAGTCCATACGCCCCCAGTTCATACCGTGCCGCCCGAACCACCTCTTGCAATTCGGCGCGTCCATGCGGTGTGATAAAGCCGGATACGGTATCGTTGGTATCTACGTAGAAGAGAACCGTTTGAGTGGGTAAAGTGTGATAAACAAGGCGCGGCAAAGGAGGTGCTTCTATCCGGGGCGTTTCTTCCGTATGTTGAGGAGTACGCCATGTACCTTCTGATAGTTTTTGGGCAATTTCATCTTCCCATTGCGATGATGGTGTTGCCATTTGCGCGAAGATAGGGATGTTGGATTGTGCTATTTGGGAAACAGCATGAGCCTCATCAGTAGTTGCTTCGGTGGGCGTAGGCTCAGGGGGGGATGTTTGGGGAAGCCATGGGGCAAGCGGACGGCGGCGGGCACGGTCGCCTAACAGGGTGGCTAATGCCCGCCCCCGCGCCCGTTCTGCGGTTGCGAGGGCATCACTCCATTTATCGGGTTCATTCTGCTGAGCACGGGCAACCTGAACCGTAAGGAGCGCATCAAAAACATCCTGACGGGACTCTAGGAAAGTCACCGTACCTTCATCGGTGCGAAGTTCGCCCGCCTGCCGTTCAATTTCGGTTACGCTTTCAGCAAGAATTTCCTCTGCCTCTGCCAATTTTCCGGTGTGGAACAACGCCCTCCCGTAGCCCCATAGAATGTGCCATAAGTTTTCCTGGTCATGCAGGCGGCGAACGACAGGTAACAACGGGCGGTACAATTTTTCGGCTTTTGACCACTCCTCTTGCAGTAAATAGACCAGTCCCAGATTGGAAGTCATACGCGCCGCGCCCAGTGTATCCTCCGCTTTTTCATACAACTTAATCACCTGCCGGAATAGTTTTGCCGCTTGCGGATAATTACCCTGATCACGGAGCAGACCGGCTTGAACACCAAGGGGCCAGCGTGCCCCGGTTAAATCTTTCCCTACTTTCAGTAGTTCAACTGCCCGCTGTGCCGATTGGAGGGCTTCGGTGCGGTTGCCTTCGGCGCGGAGTGCCATAGCACGATTGGCGGCAATGTGACCAAGCCATTGGCGATTCTCTTTCGCGAAGGGTTCGGCTTCCTGATAACGTGAGAGGGCAACGCGATATTGCCCCATGCGTAGATAAGCATCGCCCGTCGCGGTAAGAATCAAAACGGGTAAGAACGGATCATTTGCTAATTGTTCAAGGGTGTAGTCCGCCTTAAAGTCCAGATCTAAGGCACGGGACATCGTAACAGGGGGATTGAAGCCTTTACTTACCATTTGGAGCTGATTGAGCACCGATGCCAACGCGGGATTTTCATCAGACAAAGCGCGGAGAGCGGTTTCGAGAGTTCCAACACTTGCCTGATTTTTTCCGGCGCGATTAAGGGTCAGGGCGGCACTATACAGGGCGGCGGCAAGGACGGTTGGCTCGTTGAGGGTTTGAGCCAATTCAATCACGTAACGGTGGTCTTGTTCGGCAAGGGCAAAGTCACCATTGGCACGAAACGTTTGGGCGCGGCGGTCGGTCA
>CBKYSX010000152.1:0-8036 GCA_966690745.1 uncultured Ardenticatenales bacterium | reverse complement strand
ATTAAATTCGACAGGAGCCGTTTCGCGCCAATAAAAAAACGGCTCCCGTCCGTGACTTAATAAGACAATCAAGTCTGGCGGACGAGAGCCGTTGGAAATCGGCTTCGTGGTGCCACCACCATTCGCCTTACCCCGTAAAAAGGAGAGCAAAGAGTGAAGATTTAAGAGGGAAGTATCGTTGCTTCGCTCTGCGCTCTTCCCTCTTATTTCTTTGGGGTAAAGCCTTTTGTCGGTTCTTC
This sequence comes from uncultured Ardenticatenales bacterium, assembly GCA_966690745.1. Classification (GTDB taxonomy): domain Bacteria; phylum Chloroflexota; class Anaerolineae; order Ardenticatenales; family Ardenticatenaceae; genus CBKYSX01. The sequence goes on along the minus strand of CBKYSX010000152.1, from coordinate 7,797 downwards.
CGCCCCATCATTGGGTGCGGTTAAACCTTGATGCGGTAACGGGCATCGCCCGGCACACATTACTTTTTCTAAGAAGATAGATAATGAAGGTACCTTCTTCAGAAATTTCATGTGGCGGCTCAGGGGTGTCGTTCGGTAGGTCCTGCCCGCGACGCTTCCACCGTCCGTCGCTCGCTGTGGGGTTGGTTGCCCCCTACTGCTCCCCGTCATAGCCGTTGATGGCAATATGAAATTATCAGGGTTTCCCCCGTTGCAACCCATTGGCGGGGTTGACGTATTGCAGTATACCATCAGATGGCGGGGAAAATCAAAAAAACAGGACGCGGGACGCAGGACGCGGAAACGACGAACGGCAGATTCACCACAGAGAACACAAAGGGCACAAAGCACGGCAAAATTTTTTGTAGGGGCGGGGCACATTCCTACGGCTACCCCCAACATGCAACTTGCGACCCGCCCGCCGTAACAACGGGACGCAACAGGCATATAAAGGTAGTAGGGGCGACAGCATCCGCACCCGCTCGTTACGTGATGGGATTTGTGAATGCAAACGATTCTGTGGACGGACGAACGTGCGGCGTCACGGATGCTTCGCCCTGCCGTAATGACGGGACGCGGGAAAGGCGAAACGAGAAATGCCCCCACCCCGCAAGCACATCTCTAAACCCCATCCCTTTAGGGTATCCAATATTCAACCCCCCACCCCCCTATTCTCAGGATGAAAATTCGGGGGTATGCTAGAGAGAATCGGAAACGCAAAAATCCCTTTCGCCTTTCCCAGTTCTCCTTTCTCAATTCCAAGGAGCAAGCGATGGCAGAAAAGTTCCAATGTCCTTCCTGTGGGGGTGGTATAGATTACGATGGGCGCGATGCCGCCACCATGCGGTGTCCCTATTGCAACACCTCTATCGTCATACCTGAATCCTTACGCCCCAAACCCAAAACCCCCGAACCGTCGCCCATGGATTTCGGGCGGAGACAGCAACCCACCGTGATCACCGTTTCCACCGGCGCACCCGCCATGGAAATAGACCGCGAAACGGCAGGCAAGGTGGCGAAAACGGCGGTAGGCTGTAGCGTTTTTGGAATCCTGCTATCGGTGTTGTTGCCCGTTATCCTGATTGTGCTGGTGGGCGGCATCGTCTGGTATGCCTTTTCCACCGCTATGCCGGGGAGCGATAGTGCCAACCCCTTCGCCGATATGGGCATTACCATGCCCGATGTGCCGGGGGTCAATTCGGGCTTTGCGCCGGTCATGCTCTCGTTTGGCGCGGAAGGGACGGGCGCGGGCAGTTTTGAACAGGGCTGGAGCGGCGGCGTAGATGGCGAGGGACGTATTTATGTGGTGGATTACCAATCGTCGCGGATTCAGGTCTTTGACAGCGAAGGGGAATTTATCACCCAATGGCAACCGGAGGGGGAATATATCAGTTCGCTGGCGGTGGCGCGGGATGGCACGGTGTATGCTGTCTACGGGGGCGACATCCACAAATTTAACGGTGAGGACGGAAGCGATCTGGGGGTGGTGACGGCGGCGGGGACGGGGCTTGGCTCCGGTGCGACCCTGATGGATGAACTCTATTTTGATGATGTGGCACTTACGCCCGATGGCGGTTTGATTGCCGTTGGCAACGATACCATCGTCCGCTTGAACAATCGCAGTGAAATCACGCTGACGATTCCCAACGCGATTGAATCTATTACGGAAGAAAGCCAATCCACGCTCCATGTCGCCGAAGATGGTGTCGGCAATATCTATGTTGCCTCGCAGCGGGAAAATTCCATCTTCAAGTTCAACAGTGAAGGCAGATACCAGCAACGGTTCGGAAGCGAGGGGGAGGGCGAAGACCAATTCCTCGGCTTTATTGACGGGCTGACGATTGACAGCAAGGGTCGCCTCTACACTGCCGATTTTAAGGGAATCCAAGTGTTCGATAGCACCAACGGGCAATGGTTGGGGCAAATCAACAAACCCGAATCGGGCGTTTCGATTTACGATATCGCCGTGACCCCCGCCAACGACCTGCTGGCGGTGGCAACCCATCGCGTCTTTAAGTTTGCCTTGCCTGAATAATGGTGTAGAAAACAATCTTTATAACCACAGAGAACGGCAAAAAGAAACAATCGCAACTTTTTGTCGTTCTTTGTGAACTTTGTTGCTCTTTGTGTCCTTTGTGGTATCCGTAATCCGTTTCCGCGTCCTACGTCCCGCGTCCTGCTTTGTAAGAATACTCACCAAACGCCCCCAAAAGGTCTTTACCCATGTCCATGAAACAATTCCAATGTCCAAGTTGCGGCGCATCGTTGGATTATGAAGATAGCCGCGCCCTGACGATGCGCTGTCCCTATTGCAACAGTTCTGTGATTGTTCCCGAAAGTTTGCGCGTGGCGACGGGAACAAGCACGGGGATGGGTAATATGGATTCGGTGCTGGGTGATTTGCCCACCGCGCAGTTGGCGGAAGTGGCGCGGCTGATTCAGGCGGGCAATAAAATTACCGCCATTAAAGTCTTTCGGGATACCTTTCAGGTCGGGTTGAAAGAAGCCAAAGATGCCGTAGACCAGATGGAAGCGGGGCAGGCGGTAGATATTACCCGCTATACCGTCGGCGGCGGCTTGACAACATTGTCGAAGGTGGATGGGGATACCTACGCCGAAGCGCAACTCCTGATTCAGGAAGGGGATAAAATCGGTGCGGTGAACCTTCTGCGGCGGAACGCAGGACTTGATTGGGAAGAAGCCAAAAGCGCGGCAGACCAAATCGAAGCCGGGGCAAGCGCGGGAATGCAGAACTTCAGTAGTGTGACCGTTGTGACCGCCCCCGGTACAACGCTGGATGGGGAAACCTCCGCCGAAATCCAACGCTTGATGCAATCGGGCAACAAAATCGCCGCGATTAAATTGATGCGCGAAAAGACGGGGTTAGGGTTGGCGGAAGCCAAAAATGCGGTGGAGGCGATGGAAATGGCATATAAGGTGGCGGGATTTTTTGGCGGTACGCCCACCATCACCAATATGTCCGCCACCACCACCGCCCCCGACGGGTTGGTGACGGTGGTGGACAGCGACGGCACGTACAAGCCCTCGGCGGGGGGCGAACGGCGCGGCTGTGGCGGCTTTTTCTGGGCGGGGTTGCTCCTTATCGGGCTGGCAATTTTTATTCCCATGCCCTGGGGCAGTTTCAATGATGCCCTCAACCTCCCCGCGAATCTGATACCCGCCAACGGTCAAAGCCTGTGGCAAAAATATACAAGCGACTTCCCCACGGATTTGGGCATGGCGATGGCGGATGGAGGCTCTGCGCCCTTACTCACCTTCGGCAGTAGTGGCACCGGGCAGGGGGCGTTCAGCGACCCGCGCCATATTGCCCTTGACGGGGAGGGCAATGTGTATGTCGCCGACGCGGATACCGGGCGGGTGCAACGGTTTGACACAGAGGGGAACTTTCAATCTCTCTTTCGCCTCGACGCGGAACCGATGATGGGCATGGTTGCCACCCGCGATGGCGACTTGTATATTGTGCAATCCGGACAAATAGGCTTGTATGACGGGGAAAGCGGCGACCAATTAGATACGATTTCATTGGGCGGGCTGTTCTCGATTGCCACCCATGTGAACCTTGCGCCCGATGGCAGTTTGCTGGCGGCGGTGATTGCCCCCGACGAGCAGGTGGTGCGCCTGAACCGGCGCGGCAACAACACCAATCGCTTAAACATCAACGCCCCGTTTACCAGTTTTACGGGGCAACGGGAAGCCTCCATGTTTGTGGCGGAAGATGGGGTTGGCAATATTTATATGGTGGGCGGCACTAGCAACACGATTCTGAAATTTAGCCGCGAGGCCGTTTTCTTAAACCAATTTGGCGCAACGGAGATGGGGGCAATGGTATCGGGCATTGCGATAGACAGCAAAGGGCGGCTCTATATTCCCCACTTCGAGGGTATCTCGGTGTTTGATAGTGATGGGCGGCATCTGACGCTGATGGACATCAATGAGGGGGTTGTGCGTAGTATTGCAATCGGGGCGGATGATACCGTATGGGTCGTTACGTCTACCAGTAAGGTGATACAGTTGGGGGCGGTGGAGGAGTAGGAATTAAAAACTTTCTCTATTCCTCCAAAAAACATTCGATCCCGTTCCGCAACCCTACCGCCACCCGATCCGGCTCATCCACCAACAGGTCATGATCGTAATATAGAAATCCTACTTCAATAATAACGGCAGGCGTGTTCAAATCCACCTTATTAAACGCATGATAATTCGTCATGTTGTGTGTGATGGAGCCTGGGTGCAGTTCCAGCCCTGTCACCTGCTTATATTCCTCTTCCATACATTGCACAAAACGGTCTTCGATATCGGGTATGGCACTATTGAGCGGACGTGCCACCTTAAAACCGGTAGTACCTTCAAACGTTACACAGGAATCCACATGAATCGAAACCAAAGCACTTGCCTGTAAGCCATAGTGCCGTTGGTCAAATTCATCTAAGGTCAACGTGCTGTAGCCTGCTTCTTCCAACCTGGGAACCAGTTCGTCCGATACGGCAGTTGTGACGTGCACTTCCTGCAATCCATCATATTCGTTGCCTTCACAAACAGCACCACTGTCATTGTTACGATGTCCTACAATGATAGCAACCAATGGCGGGGTCGGAGTGGCGGTGGGTTCGGGCGTAAAGGTTGGTTCCGCTGTAGCGGTCGGTGGTTCCGGAGTGGGCGTTTGAGGAATTGAGGTGGCGGTTGGAAAAACCACCGGTGATGGTTCCACTTGAACGGGAGTACTGGGTACCTCTCCCGACACGGCGGCAGTAACACTCGGTTCAGCCACTGCCACTAAAGGAATGGTGGATGGTTCTGAAGGTTGCGTTGCGTTTCGGAATGCCGTGCTAAATATTAGAGCAATGGCAACCACGGCTGTAATGACCGAAAGCGTATCCAGCCACTGCCGTGAGGCATCACGTCGAATGCGGCGGCGTGGGCGGTCCGAGGTAGGTATACTCATCATCAAAATTCCACGTTGGCAACGCTTCTACTTGCACCACAACCCGTGGACGCAATGGGTCAATCCGTTTAGACAGGTGTAAGTTTACCACGCGATTGTCATCTACGCCCAACACATCACATAACGTATCCACCAAAATTTTTAACCCTCCATCCAAATCTCGCCGTAAGGGGCTTTCAAAATAGAAGTCGAAGGTAAAGGCAAGATAGCCTTTTTGGGCGCGATGTATAAATTCGTCAGCAATTCGCCCGTCGAACCGATAAAGGGCAATTTCCTGCCGCGCCCCCTTTTTCCACTTCTTACTTGTTTGACTTAGCCCGCGTCGCCCGTTTTTAAGCGTCACATATTGTTGGTTAATCCCCGGTGGCAATTCGAGGGTAATGGTAATAGGTTTTTCCATAGGTGAAAATAGAGTATAGAGAGGAATTGTCAATGTCCATAAAAACAACCGCTTTCAGCATACAAACCCCACGCGACAAGATTTGATCCCCAATCGAAATATAAGGCATATTCCTTAAGTAAAACGTGCAATCCATAAACCCATAAATAAAAAGAGGGTGCGTTAGAAAATCACAACGCACCCTCTACGTCTTGTATTACACTTTAATCCGTTGCCATTTGCCTTCCTGAAAACGGCGTAATGCAAGGAACGCTTGTACGACAAAATCGGTCACCATTGCCACCCAGATAGCAGTCAAACCCCAATCGGTGATCGCAAGCAAGAGGAACATCAAAGGTACCCGGATAATCCATGTGGTTACAACCCGCATCCCCAGGGGCCAGGTTGCATCCCCCGCCCCGCGCAATGCCCCGATGAAAATGAAGGACATTGCAAGAAATGGTTGTGCCAAGCCTGCCAATCGCAACGTGTTAGTGGCATGGTGAATCACTTCAGGGTCAGGCGCGATTATGGCAATTAAGGGTTCGGGGAACAATGCCATGATGATTCCCAACACACTCATCATAATCCCCCCTTGCAGGAAGGACTCATTTGTGGCACGGCGGGCAAGTTCGGGGTCTTTTGCGCCTAATGCTTGCCCTACCAATGCCGTGGCGGCAACCGCAAATCCGAATCCGGGTAAGAAGGACACCGATTCGATGTTGATGGTAACACTATGCGCCGCATATGCCGCGGTGCCGATTTGGGCTATTAACCCCGACATAATCAGCACTGCGCCCTGGAAAACGAATTGTTCTCCGGCGGATGGCAAGCCAATTTTCGTGATTCTTTGCATCACGGTGGGGTTAATTGCCCATTTGGCAGGCAGGCGCAACTTCATCACGCCACTCATAAGCAGACCAAACGTCAAGAATCCGCCCACCGTACGTGCCACTGCGGTCCCAATCGCGCTTCCTTCAACACCTAATGCGGGAAAACCTCCATAGCCATTGACCAACAACCACGAGAAGATAATGTTAATGCTGTTGACGATCAACATAATCCAGAGCGGCGAACGGGTATCCCCCGCGCCACGCAATGCCGCCGTCCCCGCAAAAGTCAAAGCCGTCGGGATGGATGCCCATGAAACAATCCGCAAATAACTTGCTCCGGCTTGTACAACTTCCGGGGCGGCTCCCAGCATCCGCAACATCGGTTCGCCAATAAAGGCGATACCCGTTCCGACAAAGCCCACTACTAACGAAATCAACATTGCCTGTTGGAGTGCCAGATTCGCACTATCGGGGCGACCTTCCCCAATCCGTCGCGCAACAACCGTGGTTGCCCCTGTTGCCACCGCCATAAATAAAGTGGTGACAATCCAAATAACCAACCCCGATAATCCGACGGCGGCAATGGCAGTGGCACGGTCATAGCCAAGTGCCGCCGCCACATTCAGGTCAAGGTTGCCCACCAGGTACTGGTCGGTCAGCCCCACAAAGGTATTTAATACCTGTTCTCCAACGGCGGGCAACGCCAGCCAGAAGACCATTTTACGAAGTTCCCAACCCGATTTCACAGCCGGGGATTCCATTGTTGTTTCTAACATCCCACTTTGCACAGTCATACTATCAACACTCACGGGAGATAGAAAGGGGTGGTATCGGCAATTGGAATCATTGCCAACACCACCCTTCCAAAACTCCAAATACAAAGAAAGGGAAACGACGATTCTCGTCGTTTCCCTTATATTGTTTGCTTGGCTAAATATAGTGATATTGATTGTTTCGTCAAGTTTTTATTTGGTAGCAGAAAGTAGATTTGTTTGTCGCCTATACCAAATCCTTCACCCATCACTCCTCCGTTTAAACTTGAGAAACAAGATTCTACTCTACGTTTTCGTATCTAAATGGTGATACGATACGTAAATACGGAAGGGAGTGTTAGAGTAAGCCAAGCCGGGTGGCTTTGGATACGGCTTCGGTGCGTGTGGTTGCGTCCAATTTGGTTAAAATCTGGGTCATGTGCGCTTTTACGGTACGCTCGGAAATCACCAGTTCTTCCGCAATGGCACGATTGGTAGCACCGGTTGCCAACAGACGCAAAACCTCCACCTCGCGCGGGGTTAAATGGCTGTTGGAATGGGGAATCGAAATTTGGTGCCGGTCATCTGCAGAACGCAAAATATCCAGCAAAGGTTGCAATGTCTCACGTTCAATATCTTGTATAATGGCATGTCCTAATAGCGGAATAACGCTTTCTCCTTCTTGCAAAATCACGCCTGGTACCCCTTGTTTTTTCAGAGTATCTAGTACCGTCCGTAACTCTTGGAGTGCGACATGCCAACGCCCCTGGCGGCTATGTAATGTTGCCAATGCCAAACGAGGGTCGGTCATTAAAACCGTGTGGCGTACAC
>CBKYSX010000151.1:0-8055 GCA_966690745.1 uncultured Ardenticatenales bacterium | reverse complement strand
CAATCAGCAGGGAAATATACCTGTTTTTGGTTTTCCCCATCAAAGTGGTTGGAAAGCTGTGGGGATGCTGTATGCGATGGGGTTGTTGGATGGGACGTATGACACTAACACCCGCGACTGGATTGCCGAATGGTACACCCGCGAAGCATTACGTTGTGAACGCATTCACACTTACTTTTTTTTGGAAACCAACGAACTACCGTGGACGTTGGAACCGGTACGTGAAAGATTAGCACAAGAATTTCACCAAATTGGCACGATTACGGTAAATGGCGACCCTCGCCTTGAAGTGTATCAAGCAGGAGCCGCCACCGACGCGCCGCTGTGGACGGTGGAAACAAGTGATTACACCTTTTCGTTCGATACTACTTCTACCTATGTAGGGTTGGATTTGGATACCCCTGTGATTGACCCCAACCCTACTTACGATGCAGTAATTCAGGCAGAGGATCATTTGTGGATCGAAGGATATGACCTTGATCGCGTAAAAGCAGGGGCGGGGGAGGCATTGCGGGTAACACTTTACTGGCGGGTACGCGAACGGATGGACGAAGATTTGACCATCACCACAGAAGTGATTGGGAATGATGGGGAAATTGAGGGAGAGGTAAATCGGGAACCGGGCTGTTACACCCGACCTACGTCGGGTTGGTCACAAAACCGACTGGTAGTAGACCATTATGATATTCCTCTCTTTGATGATGCCGTAGAAGGATTTTATATGTTAGGGGCATCATTGTATGATGAGCAAAGCGGCGAGTTCTGGGATTTTTATGATGAAGATGGAGCATTGATTGGTGAGGTATTGGATTTAGGAGATGTACAGATTGAGGAGTAAAACCAAAGGGTGATGGTTTATAATAAACCATCACCCTTCAATTTCTTCGGTTTCTTTGGATTCAGGCGGCGGGAGTAAGACTTTGCGGCTACTGCCATTGTTGCCTTCGGGGGGACCAATCACCCCCTGCTCTTCCAGATTATCCATCAGGCGGGCGGCGCGGGTGTATCCGATACGCAGTTTGCGTTGGAGGAAAGAGGTGGATGCCCACTGGCTTTCGCGCACAATTTCGATGGCTTTATCCAGCAGTTCATCCCCGGAACCCGCACTTTCGGGTTCATCCTCAATCAAATCGTCCCACGCTACGGGCTGTGGCGGGAGGGGCGCGGCGTGCCCGATGGGTTTGGCGCGGAGCCAATGTTCGACCACCCGTTGCACTTCATTATCGCTAACATAACAGCCTTGCATCCGCGCCAGTTTACTGCTATCAGGAGATTGAAATAGCATATCCCCCCGCCCCAACAGCGATTCCGCACCGACACTATCCAAAATAACACGACTATCAATCCCGGTAGCCACCATGAAGGCAATCCGCGCCGGAACGTTGGCTTTGATCAACCCCGTTACAACATCCACACTGGGACGTTGGGTCGCAAGAATCAGGTGCATTCCGGTTGCCCGCGCCATTTGGGCGATACGGCAGATAATCCGCTCCACCTGATCGGCGGCAACCATCATTAAGTCGGCAAGCTCATCAATAATAATAACGATATAGGGCAACTGCTCTTTGTTATTCGCCCGCGCCCATTCGTTATACGCCTCGTGGTTGCGCTTCCCCACTTCGGAGAAGAGTTTATAGCGACGGTCCATCTCTTTCTGCGCCCATGTTAATGCCCCGACCACTTTTTCGGTCTCCGTCACCACGGGCGCAATCAGATGGGGAATCCCATTATATTGAATTAACTCCACCATTTTGGGGTCAATCATCAATAGTTTGAGTTGGTCAGGATTAAGACGGAACAACAGCGACAGAATTAAAACGTTGATACAAACCGATTTACCCGACCCCGTAGAGCCTGCAATCAACAGGTGGGGCATTTTGGTAAGGTCAGCGGCAACCGGGTTTCCACTAACATCACGCCCCAATGCTACCCGCAAATCACTCTTTATCCCTGTAAATTCTTCACTGGTTAAAACACTGTGAAGCGTGACCATTTCCGTGTCACTGTTCGGTACTTCAATGCCCACGTAAGGACGACCGGGAACCGGGGCTTCAACACGGATGCTCTTGGCGGAAAGGGCAAGCGCAAGGTCATCTGCTAATGAGGTAATCGCATTGACTTTGACTTTCCGTTTTTCGACCGTGCCATCTTTGCGGCTGATTTCGATAAAGCCCGGTTGAATACCGAATTGTGTTACCGCCGGACCCTGATTCACCTGTACCACTGTCGCAGGAACTTGAAACTGTTTGAGCGTTTCTTCAATCACCCGCGCCTTTTCCCGCGCCGCGTTAGGGTCAAGCGTATGAGCACCCCCCTGTTTTAACACATCAAGGGGCGGCATCTCATAACGGGGAGGTGTTTTTGGAGCGGAAGGGGTGCTCTTCGCCGTAGTAGTTGCGGTGCCGGGTAAATGCGGGAGTGCTACAGGCAAGGTAACAGGCGGAATCTTCTCTGCTACCGCTTTTTTCAGACGGTCTAAGGGCGAAGAAGATACTTTTTTAGGGGTATCTTGACGGATAGCCGCAACTGTACTCGCGGCAGAGGTAGTCACAGCCGGAGTACGACTATCTATCAGGGCAGGGGACTGCCGCGTAACAGGGATAGCAGGGGCATCTTCTGGTGGGGGCGGCGGAGGCAGACGGAAGCGTGCCGCATAATCGTCCACGTTGTTCCGGTAGCCGCGCAATTTTTCTTCGATACGGCTCAAGGGTACATTCAGAAGTTTAGGCAGAAGCAGCAGTGCAAAAATACTTAATAGTACAATCGCGCCGCCCGTTCCCAGAGGGGCAACCGGAACGGCAATCAGCCGTCCAATGACACCACCGCCCTGTTGCAATTGCGATGTTCCCCATCCCAGCGCAGGGTTCGCCACAAATGTCGCAATGCCAAGGAAGCACAACAACAGAAGTTCCGCCACCAAGAGCCGCGCCCACGAAAGATGGCGCAACCAACGATGGCGAAAAATCATCAATCCGCTTATCGCAATCCCGATAAAGGTAAGCGGGTACACGGCTACGCCAATCAACCAGCGCAAAAGCGTTGCCAGCCCTTGATTCAGGAAACCGGGACCGACCCCGAATAGTGCCAGTGCGATAATGATGCAAAAGAGGAGGAGGAAGACCCCGCTAAAATCCGGTCCTAATAATTGATAATTATTGTTGGGCGGGGGGGGCGGGGTGCTTTTGGCTTTGCGTGCCATTACGCCGGTGTGCTACTCAATGTCGGTAAAGCCGATAGGTGATGCTCACCTACTCCACGCAGACTTAACGCCATCCGTTGGTTATCGGCATCTACCGAGAGAATTCGCACAGGAACAGGAGTGCCTTCTTGAATCACATCACGGGGATGGGAAACAAAGCCACTATCCTGACTTAACTCGGAAATATGAATCAATCCTTCTACCCCTTCTTCGATGCGAACAAAGGCACCAAATTCGACCACATTGGTCACAGCCCCGCGCACCACCATGCCGGGGCGGAAGCGATGCCCGACGGTTGCCCAGGGATTCGATTGAAGCCGTTTCAGACTAAGGGCAATGCGACGGCGTTTATGGTCTACGTCAATCACATAGACTTTGACCCGTTGCGCTACTTTTAAGAGGTCGCGGGGGTGGGTCACCCGTTGCCAAGAAAGCTCGGAAACATGAATTAAGCCATCAACGCCCCCCAAATCTACAAAGACCCCGAAATCGCAGAGGTTAGAAACTTCCCCTTCTAAAACATCCCCGGAGCGTAGCTGAGTCAGCTTATCATCGGGGCAGGATTCACCCCAACGCGCCGCCCGTTGTGAAAAGATGATACGGTTCTGGGAACGATCCAGTTCAATCACTTTGAGCATTAACGTTTCGCCTACATGCCCCGCCAGATAATCCATGCGTTCCCATTCTTCGGCATGGATCGGTGCTTCTGATAATTGGGAAGTCGGGACAAACCCTTGCAATCCTTCCCAATCCACCAGCAACCCCCCTTTGTTATATCCTGTGACATGGAGACACAGCACTGCCCCTTCCCCGAACAAATCGTTGAGGGAGTCCCATTTGGCATCTAATTCATAGTTGCCGAATCGTGCTGTAGGGTTTTCCGCGCCTTTGGCAACGTATATACCCTGATTCGATTCTGAGGCAGGTTCTGCCCATTGTCCCTGATTAACAACTGCGTTCCAATATTCTTCGTCGTTATCATTCTGCCATGGGGTAGGCGTATCCATCCGTATCGCTCCTATCGGTCTGCCGAACAAGGTGGGTATAGTGGTGTGCCATCCAAACCACACCCACCACTACATCACAATCGCAACTTCATTATTGAAATATGTAAAAATGCGAGATTTGGGATAGGTTATTATATCTTTTTCGGGCAAATACTGTCAAGACGCGTTCATAATTCATTTATAATGGCGTAATCAACCCCCGGAAAATACAAATCACCTCCCCCTCAAAAAAGTATACCTGCTTCCTGCGACCTTCTTCTCTTATTAGCACAGGCAAACTTGGTGTTTGTGATTCCTTAATGGATACGTCTGTCTTATTGCGGTTTGAGATTTGTTAAATATGCTTAATCCTATAACTTATCAAGATTGTAAAAAGTAATTTTTAGCTTATGCTTAGTTTCCATAAAATCCTATAATCCTATAAAATGCACTGTGTATTATTTGCACCTGTTTTTTGGACAAACCCTTTTTAACCCCTTTATCCATACTCAGAACGTTAGTAGGTGAACCCCATGCAATGGGACTGGTATAATGAGCCGTACTCCCCCCAATCATTTGTTCGGTTAGAGGGAGATATTCTTCAGTGGTGGCAGGAGAACGACCCCGATCCACGTCAAAGCACTCTCAGCGAAAAACAAACGGTCGCAGATTTCCAAGAATTCGGTCCTCTCTGGCAAGTTCCCCATGATGTTGTACAAGCCCTGATTGAGCAATTGGGCATTGTGAATCCCCCCTGGCTACAGTGGCCCACGCCGGGGATTGAAGAGATGGTAGCCTACGTCAACAAAGGCGATATGGTGAGTTTACGCTATTTGTTGTCAGATGGTGTTCCGATAGATGGGCGTGATAAATGGGGGTATGACCCTTTTTATCGCGCCGTTCGCGCAGGGCGGCGCGATATTGCCCTATGGTTGTTAGAACAAGGGTATCCCTCCAATCGTTATTATCATCATCATCGTACCGCTCTTATGGCGGCTGTAGAAGAACGGGAACGGGAAGTAATTGCCACGCTGTTGGCACGGGGCGCAGACCCCAAAGCCCGGGATGATTGGGGCGAAAGTGTCTTATCCCGTGCGGCACGGTATGAAGGCACACCGTTAAGTATTGTGCAATTACTGGTAGAAGCCGGTGCCGATGATTTGGACGGCGCACTGGTGGAAGCGGTCTATTACAACAATAGGCGAATTGTAGAATACCTTCTACGGCGAGGGGCGAATGTCAACGGGCGGGATGCCCATGGCTGGACCCCCCTGGAAGCTGCATTCCGCCGGGGCGGCGATCACCCCGGCATGATTCGGAATCTAATTGCGGCAGGGGCGGATTTGACCCTACCTTTTAGTCATGGCTGGACGATGGTTCATGCCGCCGCCCAACGAGCGTGGGGTAAAATTATGCAAACCGGGTTGGATGCGGGCATTGCCGTAGACAGCCGCGAACCGGCAACGAACAGCACCCCCTTAATGATTGCCGTACAAAACGGCAAAAATCTGGCGGCGGTGAAGGCATTAATTGCCGCCGGTGCGGATGTCAATGCCCGCGCTCCGTCCGAGGTGGATGGGCAAACCCCGTTAATGATTCTGGCACGATACGGGGATTTCTGGGATATGGCGGAAACTTTGATCAATGCCGGAGCCGAGGTAGATACGATTGATAATCTTGAGCAAACCGCATTGGTTTACGCTGTAGAGCGCAGTTCTCGAATGGTGGTGCGATTGTTATTAGAAAAGGGTGCCGACCCCAATGTTCGCGCCCAACGGAAGGCGGATATCCCCGAACAATATCCGGGAGCCAGTGTACTTAAAATTGCCGCCGAAAAGCGGGACCGTGCGATTGCGGAAGCTTTATTAGAGGCAGGGGCTACCGTCAATAGTTACGAAGCTTATAATTTTACCCCATTGCACAAAGCCGCCCTCCATAATAACACCTCTGTTGTCCGTCTTTTGTTGGAATATGGTGCGGATGCCACCATCAAAGATGATGAAAACGGGTATACACCATTACAATATGCCACTGACCCCCGCACACGACAGCTATTGGAAGAAGCCCGCCACTCGGTATAGAATTTTTGTAAAGTTAAGTTGTCCTAAACAAAAACATCTCTGCGATGGGCAGAGATGTTTTTGTTTAGGGGTTGCCCCAATGTGCGGAAACGTTCCTTCTACGAATTCAACATCCGCTCCAGTTCTTCAATCAGACTTGGCGCATAAAAAGCCAGACCCAAGACCACAAGGAACGGTAAAATGCAGGAGGTGAAAACATAGAGAGCCGCCGCCATCATATCGGCGACATTGGATTCATTCGGATTGTAAAAAACAGGTTCAATACCGGGGGGAATTTCAACATTGGCAGGGACAACGTAGGTGTGCGCCATGCGATCATGCCAGCCTTGTTTGTATTTATCGAAAGCGATTGCCAAAAACCCTAACGAGAAAACAATATTGTTGAAGAGATAGCCCAGATAGCGAATAATAGAGGTAGCCAGCGATGGTGACTTGCCGTCATCACCAACCACTTTAATACCTGCAAGCCATTTTCCTACCGTTTGCCCTCCCAATGCCCAGCATCCCACATAGTAGATAATCATAATCAACACGGAAGCCCCGTTTAGCACCCAAACATTTGCATCAAGGTCAAACACAAGTTGCTCAATCGTGGCACCCGGGTTGGCATCAAAGGCTAAAACGAATCCTAATATGCCTAATCCGACACTGATGAGCCACATCAAAAACGAGTCTATAAAATAGGCAAAGAAACGCCGCCACACACCAATGACGGGAACCAGTAGCGGTTTGGGTTGTTCGGGGGTATAACCGTAGTTACGATACGCCATAGTTGAATGGTTCTCTTGTCTCGTTGCGGCATCGGAATGAATTCCATAAAATGCCACTTAAGTTAGTTGAAATCTCTAGAAGAGGAACGGTACAAGCCGCTTGGTGCGTGCCATATAGGCTTGATATTCAGGGAATTGTGCCTTTAGCAAGCGTTCCTCGTATAAAAGTTTAAGGATTTGATTGATGCACAATATCCCCCATACCGCCCACCGCCACCAGAGCGGATTATTCAGAGCCAAACTTCCCCCTACGAGTAGGAGAGAAGTATACATGGGGTGGCGAATCCAAAGGTATGGACCAATCGTCACTAATGCAGAACCTTCTTGCACCTCCGGCAGAATACTGATCTTATCAAGTCGCATAGTCACCAGTGCCCACAGCCCCAACGCTATTCCACTGATGCCCACTATCCATACCAGAGGTTGAGAGGGAATCATCATTCCGGTAAGGGCAAGAATCATCAGCGTTCCGAATTGAATGAAGACTAACGCATAAGAAAATCGTCGGCTCTGTATCACTGAAAATCTCCATCCGTTAGATAGAATACTACCTCGTTGGAAAGGTTGTACCTATGTCCGTTATTCCGCCGGAACCCGTCATCGTTACTCCCCTGGAGGGTCAACCCACATTGGTCATGCGCTGGCCCCGTGTCATTGCACGCGACAGCATTAAAACTGCTTTTCATGAGATTGTTCAGGCACTGGATGAGAGCAATGTGCCCCTTTACATTATTGTAGATTTGCAAGCCAATCCTGATTTTCCGATGACCGATACAATTCAGGGGGCGTATTTCGGTCCCTATCGTCACCCGAACCTTGCGGAGTGGCTGGTAGTCGGGACAAATATCTTAGGGCGAATGATTGGCAATACGCTTTCATCCATTACACGCCGCCATAATATCAAATGGTTTGACACGATGGAAGAGGCACTAGGTCATTTAGATGAACTCCTAGCGGAACTGCAACCGGTTCGCTAACCCATAAAAAGAGCAAGGGAGGGAATAGAGAGCGTAGCCAAT
>CBKYSX010000150.1:0-8084 GCA_966690745.1 uncultured Ardenticatenales bacterium | reverse complement strand
CCCCTTCCGGTATCGCAAGGCGACGGTGGCAACTATGGGTATCGCTTAAAATGACAAGGCGCATGGAAACCTATGAACGCGAAGAAGAGGGATCATGGTCCGAGAGGGTATATCGGGTGGGGCGTGACAATTTTGTAACCCGCCCTAACGCTTCCGCTTTTTCCAACCATGCTCTCGCCTGTGCGGGTTGTACGACCAACAATCCCGCCACCTCTTTCTCGGTACGAGGGGTTTCCAGAAGTTCTTCAATAGTGGGCCAAACCCTTTCAAAAACATTGTAAATCGAAGATGGGGCGGCAGAGGTAAAGGGAGCTCCTAATTCTTTCACTGTTTGAGGCTGATGCGTTTCCGTTTTCTGCGTATAGCTGTCTAAAGTCAATTGGACAGCCTCGGGCTGAACTACTCGACCATTTTTTGCCAGTTCCAGAAGTGGTTGTTCGTTCTGCAACTGTTCAGTGGTCAGGGCAGTCGCGCCCTTCTCCAACAAGGCTTGATTTCCTTTTGGAGCTGATGGAGAATCCCATACTAAAAGTGGCACCCATTGATGACGTAAATTTTCAACCGCCCCTACCCAGGTTCCGCCCTTTTCTAACGTAGCACTTACGACAAGGGCAATATCGCTCAGTGCGTAAATAATGCGATTACGTCCCATTGCATGTCCAACGTTAAAACCGGCAGAAGGGTCATAGGGGGTACATAGGGTCAGCGTTCCATCACGGATCGCCTGACGGTATTTAGAGGACACGGCTTCTTTTGCAAGGCTATCTGCCAGCACTCCAACTACAAACCCATCATTTTCGATGGCTTCCATCATTGCCGTGCGATCTACCCCTCTGGCACCGCCTGATAAAACCGGAAGTCCTTGCGTAACCGCTGTTCGTGCCGCAAGTTGCGTGAATGCCAGGGCATCATCGTTGATGTCGCGGGAACCGACAATGCCTAATCCGCCACGTTCCAATACTGTAACATCCCCCGCACCAAAAAGAAGGGGGGGGGTAGTACGCCCCAGGCGGCTTTTTAATCGCCGGGGATAAGCGGCATCTGCCCGTGACAACACCCATAAACCTTGCGAATTCCATTTTTCGACCGCCAACGCCAATGCCGCACCCCGCGCCAACAATCCATGAAGACGATGGGGATCTATAGGAATCTCCGCATCTTTGTCTGCTTGCTCAATACCTTCCGGGGTCAATAAATCCCCCGGACGTAAATCATGAGTAAATAACCATTGGGCAAGCGCATGATATTCTGTTGGACTTAATAGCGCGACTTCGGAACTGCGTTGACCGAGGGTGGCGCACAACAGGAGTGTGGTTTGGGTATCGGGGGATAAGGGATGGAACAGGGTCATCTTTAAATCTCTTGGTTCTGAACCAATGCCAGCGCAAATGGATAAACCGGACCGCTCCCTGATTCACGGAGCAACGCCGCAATTACTGTCAAGGTCCAACGGGAATCCACCATATCATCTACTAACAGAACTGCCCCATTCATTCCTTGCCACGAAGTAATTGTGAAGACACCATCCAAATTATGTGCCTGTTGGAAGGAATTTTGCATCTGTTTTTGAGGATGAGTAGCACTAGATTTATGGATGACAGGAACAAATGGAATCTCTAAAGCAGTGGCAAGGCGTTGAGCATAATCGGGGATAAGGGTAGGATGGGTTAACGAAGGCACTGCTGTTACCCATGTAGGAAAAGGCTCAGGGTTCCACCGTTCCCGGATCATTTTAACTGCCCCTTCTACCAGAATCGAATGGAACCTACCTTGTATTTGCTTACCTTCTTTAATAATATACCCCCAGCCCGCGTCACCCCACAAGCCTAAAGCCCGCCCCGGCTCAGCCCGTAATTCTTCAGGAATTGTACCCTGCCACCCGTAAATTGGAAACGCCCCTTTGGGAAAACGACGACGTGGCTCAATAACTTGTGCATTCCGACGCAAAAATATACCTGCATCCCTTACCACTGCTTCATCAACTTGTGGAGATAGTAACGGTTGCCCCTGACAGACCGCACATCTGCCGCAAGAGTTCGGATGGGGATCATCAAGAGCCTGAATCAAAAACTGCATTAAGCATTGCGAACTATTCAGGTAGGCTCGCATTTGGTTTTGTTCGGCATGTCGAATATCCGTCAACCGTTGAACTCGTTCGGTATCATGTACATATTCAACAGCAGTTGCATACCACTTTGTTCCCTGTTTGGTTACCGGCGCGGGCGATTCCAAACTCAGCAATTGCAATACTTTGTCGAGATGTTTGCGCGGAATGTTAAGATTACGTTCCAAATCAATGACCGACAACCCATCTTCCGCGACATTAAGAGCCTGTAGCACCTCTTCGGTATATCCGAGGGGCGGAAAGGCAGTACGAATGAAGTAATCGGTAATATCTTCATCTTCCGTACCACTTAACAATATCCCCAGCGCATCCGGCAAAGCACGTCCGGCACGTCCTACTTGTTGATAATAATGCACCACCGACCCCGGACGCTGAAAATGAATCACAAAACCCAAATCCGGCTTGTCAAAACCCATCCCTAATGCTGATGTTGCCACCAATGCTTTTACACGATTTTCCAGCAACGCCTCTTCCAAAATTACCCGTTGCTCCGCCTCAATATTGGCATGATAACTGTGTGCCGCGATACCACGACTTTGTAACCATGTTGCGACCCTATCTGCATCCCGTGTCGTCAGCGTATAAATAATACCGCTACCATTGATACGGGATACATTCACGGCTAACCAAGCCAATCGCACTGCCTGATTTGGCAAATGAATTGTCTGCAATTGTAGCGATTCGCGCACTAAAGGTCCGCGTAGTATTTGTAAACGCTCCCCTAATTGCGCTTGAATATCCGCTACTACACGATTATTGGCAGTGGCAGTGGTTGCCAGCACCGGAATATTGGAGGGCAATGCCTGCACGATCCTGACAATCCGCCGATAATCGGGACGAAAATCGTGTCCCCAATCGGAGATACAATGTGCTTCGTCTACCACCAACATTCCAATCCGATTCGCCATTGGAAGCAGAACCCGACTCCGAAAGGTATCATTCGCCAATCGTTCAGGAGAGATTAGCAATATATCCACTTCGTCGCGTTCAATCCGGCGAATCGTTTCCTCCCACTCTGCTTGATTAGAGGAGTTGATCGTTGCGGCGCGAATCCCCAATCGTTCGGCGGCTTGGAGTTGGTTTCGCATTAACGCCAATAATGGTGAAATCAATAAGGTCGCGCCGCGCCCCGAATCACGAAAGAGCCGCGTTGCTAAAAAATAGACCACACTTTTGCCCCATCCCGTGCGTTGAACGACTAAAAGACGGGCGGCTTGGTGAACTAATAACTCTATGGCTTCCCATTGTCCCGGAC
Organism: uncultured Ardenticatenales bacterium; assembly: GCA_966690745.1. Lineage (GTDB taxonomy): Bacteria > Chloroflexota > Anaerolineae > Ardenticatenales > Ardenticatenaceae > CBKYSX01. The sequence goes on along the minus strand of CBKYSX010000150.1, from coordinate 4,704 downwards.
GAAAGTCGGCAGTAGGGGAAGCAAGAGCGGTGCGGAGCAATTCCAAAGTTTGAGCGCGTTGTCGGGGGGACATAGGTTTCCTTCAGAATTTAGAAAATGGATATTGTTGCTTCTATCCTATCCTATTATTTGCCGGGCGAAAACACTTCGGATTTGACAATTCCTGCCCGTCAATTATACAATTAGACAAATGTCTAAATAAAGCATTATTCTACTTGCGTAGAAGCAAGCAGAATTCCAAACGGGCGTATGAACGATACCTTTAAGGCGTTGGCGGACGGCACACGGCGCGAGATTTTGGAGCTGTTGAAACAACGGGATATGAACGCCGGGGAGATTGCGAGTCATTTCAACATTTCCAAACCTTCAATTTCCCACCATCTGAATCTGCTGAAACAAGCCAATCTGGTGACGGTAGAGCGCAACGGGCAAGAGATGATTTACGCGCTCAATACCACCGTACTGGATGAATTTCTTGCTTTTATGATGGCGCGTTTTGGCAATAACCACTCTACCGATGAACCCAATGGTTCAACGGAAGCGTAATCTGCATGAATACTCAGTTTAACCCTCACCATAAGGAGGTTGTGATGATGACCTTCAATATAAAACGAGAATGGATTTCCCTTGCGGCGATTGTTGGAATCGCCTTACTATCTGTTATTTTTTACCCTGCCCTGCCGGATGTCATTCCGATTCACTGGGATGTGAACGGGCAACCGGATAACTTTGCGCCGAAGTTACAGGCATTGACATTGGTGCCAGTGGGCGCATTATTGCTGTATGGGATTCTCTATTTCGCGCCGTTGCTGGACCCCAAACGTGCCAACCTTGAACGGTCGGCGGATACTTATCGCTTAATCCGTACCGTTGTTATGCTCTTTTTCCTTTTTATCCATGCCGCAACAATTTACGCCACGTTGCAGGGGAACCAGATGTTGGATACGGCATGGATGACGGTAGCGATGGGGGTGTTGTTTATCATTCTGGGGAACTATATGCCACGCATGAAGCCGAGTTGGATTGCAGGCATCCGTACCCCGTGGACCTTATCCAGTGACACCGTTTGGATCAAAACCCATCGTATCGGTGGGTGGGCATTTGTGATAAGTGGACTGATCATCTGTTTGACGGCATTTCTGCCTCCGACAATAAGCACTGGTATGATGGTGGTTGCCATCGCCGGTGCTATCATCGTTCCAATCGCCTATTCTTACATGATCTGGCAACGTGAAGCAAAGAAGATATAACTAAAAATCGCGCCTGATGGCGCGATTTTTAGTTGCCCGGAAGTTGGTCAGGAGGCGGGAACAATTTTGTAAAGTTTGCCGCTTTGTTCGGCTCCCGGTCCTACAGAATCGGTTGTCAGGATATAGACCTCGCCACCCATATCCTGCCCGAAGCCCATAATGTAATCGCCGAGTTCGCCGTCGGGCATATTGGCAATTCGTAATTCCGACCACGACCAGACATGCCCACTGGCGGGGCGGGTGGCAACATAGAGGCTCCCCAACGGTGCTTCAAAATCATCGCTCCAGTTGCCAAAAATGTACTTCCCATCCATCTCCGGCATGGCAGTTCCGCGATAGATGTACCCACCGACCACCACCAATCCGCCTTCTTCATGGGAGTATTCAATGATGGGGTCAATCAACTGCTCCTCACGCGACCCGGCGCGAGGGCAAGAAGCCGCTACCACATCCGGGTTGGCGGTGGAGAAACAGTGCCGCCCCTCGCGCACGTTCCAGCCGTAATTCCCTCCCATTTCGACCAGACTGACCTCTTCATACAGATTCTGTCCAGCATCCCCGACGAATAGTTGGCGACTCCCGCCCATATCCCATGAGAAGCGATAAGGGTTCCGGAACCCAAAGGCGTAGATTTCGGGTTGTGCGCCTGCATGGGTGACAAATGGGTTGTCGGTGGGAACCCCATACGGTTTGCCGCCCCCGCTCGTATTCACATCAATCCGAATAATTTTCCCCAGCAGGTTCGCATTGATGTTCTGAGCATTGCCCCCTTCGTTTGCCTCGTACCAATCCTCTACGTGTCCAGGGGCAACATCATCGGCGGCTCCCCCATCGCCCAATGAAAGGTAGAGATAGCCATCAGGACCAAAGCCGACCGTGCCACCATTATGGTTGCCCTGCGGTTGGTCTATTTCCATCAGGATACGTTCGCTGTCAGGGTCGGCATTGTTGAAATCGGTAATGGTAAATTCGGAGAGGCGGGCGGTGTGGTCCCAATCGGCAGGGGCACCATTTCGCAACGGGGCACTGTAATAGATATAGAACTTGCCGTTGTCGTCATAATCGGGATGGAAGGCAAGCCCCAGCAAGCCCCTTTCGTCGTATCCTGAATCCAATGCCACCATGCGGTCACGCACATCAAGGAACGGGGAATCTACTACGACGTTATCACTCACAATCCTAATCACGCCGATTTGGTCTACCACAAAGAGGCGGTTACTGCCATCCGGCGGGGTGGCAAGCGCTACCGGCGACCAGAAACCATCGCTCACCAATTGAACGTTAACTGCGCCTGCGGTAGGGGTATCGTCTGTAGGAGATGGGGTCGGGCTATCATCGCCTGTAGTGGGTGGAGTAAGCGAATCTCCCGTCCATGTGACAAGCCCGTTGCTTGTCCATGCCCAATGGTCATCGCCGCGAATAAAGGTGGCGAGGTTCGCGCTTTTAATCCAAACGGCACGTCCTGTGGTGGTGGTTTGGATCGCGTTGCCCGTGCCCGCCTCGTAATGTTCGCATTCGGTGGGTTGCCCCATAATCGCTTCGCCTAAAATCGAAAAGAGATAAGCAAAGCCGAGTGTGAATTGGGGTTCTTGTCCTTCCGCGCAAAAATTATCGCCCTGTGTCGGTGGGGCGGCGGAGAGTTGAATGGTGAAGAACGTCAGTATCAAGGCGATACTGAGCGCAACGATGGGTGATTTGTGTTGCATGGTGGTTCTCCTCTTTGAGTTTTTATTGATGTTGAATGGGCGACCATGCAGTATCGAGAAGAATGCCTCACCGTGCCCCAAAAGATTACCACACGCGGAGGCAAATTCTGAAAACTTTTTTGTACAGGAACCATTCCTTGCTTTTTTGGCTATTGCGAAACTCACCGTTTCGGGCCTATCATCAACAAAAACCTTCATCATTTTGCAACGCCTATGGTATAGGCACGGTAGAGAGATTTAAGATGTCGTAGACAGGCAGTATTATTGGTGAATAGAAATCCTTTTGATGCCAACTGCAAACGTATGAAACTCACCTACCACCAACAAGTCTTTGACCTTTTACAACTCACCCCCACCCTTGACCCCAACGCCGAGGAAAAACTACGGGCAGTAGAAGAAGCGTATGGGTTGATCTTACCTTCCTCGGTGCGGGAGTGGTACTCGTTGAACGAAGCTATTCCGATATTGCAGGAGGCAGATGAATGCACTTATTATTTTACTCTGCAAGAGATGGCGGAATATGCTCCTGATTGGTTTGCTCAAAAATGGTTAAACGACGACAGAATTTTTCCAAAATACGAACATCCAACAATTCCCATGGGATGGGATCATTGTGCAGGTATTGGGATTACTGCTCTGGCAATAACCAATAGCAACGAACTATATATCGCTACTCATGTAGAAGAGTATGATTGGAGAAATGATAGTGAAACCTTATCCGAATTTATCTTAAAATGGCGATACAATAGTTTGTACAATTATTCAAGCAAGGGGTATCAAGCCCGTGCCTATAATGCAATCCTTACCGAAAGCGATTATCAAATCATTAGTCAACATTTCATTGAAAAATTCCCCGTTCCTCCGATACGAATCTTTCAATATGACGATCAGGTAATTCACATTTGGGATCAGTGGGATAAGACAGATGGACATACCCATATATGGCTACCGCGATTTACTTCGACGGTTCTGGAATATCGGAAACTTATCCACTACTTTGTATGGTCAAGGTTCTGAATGTTGGCGTATATTTGAGGAATTTCGCCCTATTCAACGGCATAAATCGTCAGACACCCCTAAAGAGTGGGGTGAAAAGGATATACTGTTTTAGAGATTTCCAGCCTATCACCGATAGGCATTCACCCAGTAATGGGGTTGAACCTCCGCCAATGTTTTTACCTGCCATCGGGTGGGGTCACTAGTATCCGGCACTGCCACCTGTACCCCCGCCCCGAAATGAAATAACCGTTCCTGGCAAATCCCGCAGGGGGTTAGAATCATAATCGGGCTATCCGCCTCCAACCGCCCGACACACACCGTTGCCGCAATCTCCGTTTTGCGCTTGACTGCCTCTAAAATCGGACCCGTTTCCGCGCACAACCCGCCCCCACCCCATTCCGGGTCAAAAACAACCCCCGTCAAAAGATCGCCTTCCCGTGTGTACATCGCGGCGGCAATCCCCCCGCTATCAGGATAATGGGCTTTCAATAAAGCTGTCGCCGCCTCTACCAGTGGTTGGTCTACTGTGATGGTCATGGTCATACCTCAAACGTGGTTGCATGGTGCGTGGTACGTGGGTTTCACCAGAAACCTATTGATTACGAAATTCCGCAGATGATGGGTCTATAGCCCCGCCTCTTTAGAGCTAAGGATTACCCACAAATCAAAGATTCCATTATCGGTAAAAATGGACGTAGGGGCGGGTGGTCGGAATGGCGTATTTACCCTAATAGAGCGCACACCCGCCC